>DASRFG010000001.1 GCA_035651655.1 Terriglobales bacterium | reverse complement strand
GAATTTCCCGCCCTCTTTCTGATACAGCGCGCGCACCTTCAGAAAAATCTGCGCGAGAATCTCGTGATCGAGCTTCGCATTTCCGGGAGGCGGCACCGCGGCCCACTTCCATTGCAGCCATCGCGCCGAGTTGACGAACGTCCCATCCTTCTCCGCGAAGCCCGCACCCGGCAGCCGGTAGACCTCGGTCTTGATGTTCTTCATCTCCTCCGGCTTGATCCCGGGAGATTTCCAGAACTCGCTGGTCTCGTCGGGATAAATGTCGCAGACCACCAGGAAGTCGGCTTTCTTCAGCGCGTCGATATTTTTTCCCGAATTCGGCCCGATCGCGACGCTGTTCATTCCGAACGCCAGCAGTCCCTTGACGTGCCCCTGATACATCCCGTCCCAGAGATACGTCCACGAATAATTCCGGTCGACCTTCGGCAGATAGTCGAACGCCCAGCCGTTCTCTTTCTTCGCCGCGTCGCCATACATCGCCTTCAGGAACGACACCGCGAACTTCGAAGTGTTCGAGTAGTAATTCCACGACTCCCAGTCGCCCGGTTTCGACGCCGTCGGCGTGATCCGCTTCATCCACGCCGCGAAATCCGTATCCGCCGGCGTCGGGACTTTCAGATATCCGGGTAAACTGTCGAAAACCCCCGCGATATCGGTCGCTCCCTGGATGTTCGAGTGTCCGCGCAGCGCGTTGACTCCCCCGCCCGCGCGGCCGACATTGCCCATCAGCAACTGCAGCATCGCCGCCGTGCGGATGATCTGCGACCCGAACGTATGCTGCGTCCAGCCGACGGCGTAAATCACCGTCGCCACTTTCTTCACGTCGCCGTCCTTGCGAACCGACGTGAACAGATCCGCCGCCGCCAGAAATTTCTCTTTCGGAATACCGGTGATCTTCTCCACCACCTCCGGCGTGTAGCGCGAATAATGCTTCTTCAGCAGTTGATACACGCAGCGCGGATTTTCGAGCGTCGGATCCGACGTCACTTTCTCCGGCAGCCCCGCCGGCGCGCCGCCCGTCCCCTGATAATTCCATGTCGACTTATCGTAGACCTGCGTCGCCGCATCGAAGCCCGAGAAAACGCCATCTTCTTCAGGCAGCTTGAAATCTTCCTTCACGACGAACGGAGCATTGGTGAAATTCGCGACGTATTCGCGATTGATTCGCCCGTTCGACAGCGCATAGTTGATCACTCCGCCCAGAAACGCAATGTCGCTTCCGGCGCGGATCTGCACGAACATGTCCGCCGTCGCCGCGGTCCGCGTGAAGCGCGGATCCACCACGATCATCTTCGCGTTGCGCTGCCGCTTCGCCTCAATCGGCCACTTAAATCCGCATGGGTGGTTTTCGGCCGGATTCCCTCCCATGATCAACATCATGTCTGTGTTCTTGATGTCGATCCAGCCGTTGGTCATCGCCCCGCGTCCGAAAGTTGGTCCCAAACTTGAGACCGTGGGTCCGTGTCAAACCCGGGCTTGGGTTTCCAGATAGCAGACCCCCAGGCTGCGCATGGATTTGCCGACCAGGTAATTGAATTCATTGGTATCGGTACAGCCACCGATCCAGGCAATCCCTTCGCAGCGGTTTGCGGTACGCCCTTGCGCGTCTTTTTCCACGAAGGTTTCATCGCGCGTTTTCTTGACGTGGTGGGCGATCTCATCAATGACCTGTTCCCAGCCTATGTATTCCCAGTGATCCGAGCCGGGTCGCCGGACTTGAGGCTTGAGAAGCCGACGTGGATTGCGGATGTCTTGCTCCAGGGAAGCCCCTTTGGGGCATAACGTGCCGCGATTAATGGGATGGTCTGGGTCGCCCTCAACGTGAATCACCTGAGGCGTGACATTCTTGGCCTTATCGCCAATCGTATAGATAAGGACCCCGCAGCTTACGGAGCAGTAGGGACATGTAGATCGGGTTTCGGTTGCGCGTGCAATCTTGAGTTCGCGCAGTTGCGCATAGGCGGGCGCCAGATCAAACCCGAACAATGATATTGCCGTACCTCCCACAGCTGTGACCTTCAGGAAATCTCTGCGGGTGGTAGTCATTGGCCTGACCTTCCTTTCGCGCTAAGTTAATCGGCAACGCTGATCAAATTGGATCGGGCGATCCGAAGCTCGCGTGACGGGGAAGCGACCTGTGGTAGCCTCGAGGAACTCGCGCGGGGTGGGAGTCACACCGACCTCCGATCAGACTGGCACCACAAAAATGAAGAGAGAATCTTCGTCGTTTTATTGCAAAACTGTCAAGTCTCTGAACGGAGCAGAATTTACATTCTTTCCGCCGGCGCGAAGAAGACAAGAACGGTTAGCTCCTCAGTGATCATATGGAAGCCGTGCTTTGCTCCTGCTTCAATAAAAATGACGCTCCCGGCAGCAACAGGAACATCCTGGCTCACACTATCTTGCTCTGTGCGAAACCTTCCAGACCCACTGATCACGTAATACATCTCATCTTCAGAATGTGGTTGCTGTTTGTCCTCCGCGCCGGCTGCCAGGACGTACATCCCCGCGCTCAGCGCTGGAACACGCAGAAATTCGGAATATGGTTTACTACTTCTAGAGCGTGCGGCAAGCAGGTCGTTGATTGCGAATACTCTCATACCGGAAAGTGAGACCTCGTTGTCAGACTCAAGCGGCTCGTGGATAGAATCCGCCCCATTGTCTCAAATCGCGATGATGGCAACTTAGACCGTGTCAGGACGCTAGGCAAAGCGCTCCGCAACCGTGAACTCGGGTAAACCCGTGCACTCCGATAAGTCAAGGCTAACTGGAATACTTCGGCAGCTCTGTCCGCGATGCCGGCAGGGCAAGATATTTCGGTCGTCGGTGTTTTGGGGGTTCCCGAAAATGTACGAGCGCTGCTCTTCTTGTGGTTTGAAGTTTGAACGAGAAGAAGGATATTTTCTGGGTGCTATGTACATCAGCTATGGGCTGGCCCTACCAACGATTTGTCTACTCGCTTTGTTGGTGTGGCTGGTCACTCACAGGCCAATCGAGAGGGTCATCTTTCCCGCAATATTGCTTTTTCTTCCATTTGTCCCTGCGATCACCCTGTTCTCGCGTGTCCTTTGGATTTACCTCGACCAGACCGTCGATCCAGAACGGCGCTGAAGTCCTTTGCCTGGAGATGGTCTTGGGAGTTGGGATCACCTGATTACGACAGTCATTACTCCTCCCCGCGCCGGTTGGCTTAGCATAGGATTTTCACTGTGCATTTTGGCTGGTGGGTATGAATGGCTTGCAATGCCTGCTGCTAACGCGGGACACCCAGATTTTAAGCACGATTCGGCCGGCCCTCGAGGAGGGCAAAGTAGAGGTGTACCAGTGCACCGATTCACCCAGCGCCATTGATCTCCTCGAGCGTCACCACTTTGACGGGCTTTTTATTGATTGCGACGACGTGCCCAAGGCAGCGGAGCTGATCCATCGCATTCGGAGCGGCCACTCCAACAACCGTTCCGCCATCATCGCCATGGTGAATGGGCGGACGAAAGCGGGGAACGCCATCACCCAGGGTGCAAATTTCGTGCTTACAAAGCCCATCTCGCGTCAGAGTCTGGATGCTTACCTGAACGTCGCGCTCACCTTCGTGAACCGGGAATTTCGGCGTTACTTTCGCTATCGGGTGGATTTGCCGGTGCAAATTACTGCCAACGAGCGCGACTTCAAAGCAACTGCTGTTAACGTGAGCGAGGGTGGACTTGGACTAAAACTCGATACTGACGCGGCGATCGAGGGAACAATCTCCCTTAAGTTTAAGCTGCCGGAGCTGGACAACGCCCTGCTTGAAACCAAAGCGGAAGTCATGTGGAAGAAGGGCCCCGGTCAACTGGGAGTACGATTCCTATACATGTCGAAAGCATCCGCCGATCCATTTCACAAGTGGCTGCAGAAACTGGCCACCCGAAAGTAAGCTTCGCATCATTGCATACTCTCCTGACCATAAATAAAAAACGGACGCAATCACCCGTCTGGGGTGATTACGTCCATTGTGACATCCTTATCTCTCACTTCTATGCGGACTTGGCCTGTGGCTGCATGCTTGCCCAAAAAGCCTTGGCGCCTTCCTCGATCTCCGCTGGGCTCAAGTCTTGGACGTGCGTGGCAACGCCCCAAATGTGACCGAACGGATCGGCGACGGTGCCGTAGCGATCGCCCCAGAACATGTCAGCCACCGGCATGACTACTTTGCTGCCTGCCTGCACCGCCTGTTGCACGGTTTTGTCTACATCGGGGACATACAGGTTCAGCGTAGCAGTAGTGCCGCCCAGGGTCTGAGGCGACTTGCTGGGAGCACCGGGAAATTCGTCAGCTAAGAAAATGACAGAATCGCCAATCTTCAGTTCGGCATGGCCTATCGCGCCTCCAGGGCCTTCCATGCGCATGAGTTCCTCAGCGCCGAATGCCCGCTTGTAAAAATCAATTGCCTTGGCCGCCCCGCGGATAATCAAATGCGGCGTAACGGTGTGAAATCCTTCCGGAATTGGGCTTGTTGCACGCGCCATAAAATGTGCTCCTTTGTACTTACAGAATTGGTTCTTAGACGGGCCGTATTCTACTAAAGCGGCGGGTGCGGGTTGTGAAATCGGTGTGAATTTTCTCAGCAGAGAAGATTAAACCGACGCGGCGCCGGCCTTCTTGGTGAACATCTCGGCAAGTTTTTCCGTCGGCGGAAACGACAACGGCGCGGTAAAAGTACGCTCCTGGGGCTGAGAGCCCGAGCGGAGTGACTGCGTCAACATTTCAATTGCTTGGCCGGTGTTTGCCGGTACTACCACGGTTGCGGCAAGCAATCCGCTGCGGACCCAGGCTTGCCCAGTGTCGGGCATGCCGTCGCAGCCGGTGAATGGCAAACTCAACCAGCGTTGCCGTTCCGTTATGCTTGTTTGCTCTTCCAGTGCTTTACGCGCGCCTAAGGCCATCGAGTCATCCTGCCCTGAGATCAAGTCAATTCGCGCCTCGTGGGATGTCCGCAGTCGCAACCAGGAACTCACGGCTTGGTAAGAGCTCGCCTCCGTCCACTGGCCTTTTAAGGTTCTCACCTGCACGTTCGCAGGTTTGGTCTCATACATGCCAGTGGTTCGCTGTTGCGCAGCTAGGCTGCCCGAGGGTCCTTGGATGTAAAGCACTGTGCCACCCTTCGGCAAGAGTGCGGCAAATTGCCGTCCCTGGATTCGGCCAATCTCGGTGTGGTCTGAACTGATGGCAAAGATCGGCGCCCGGCAGCCCTTACGGAGTTCGGAAACGTAGTCCACTTCACGGTTAAGGACTACCCACCCAATCCCCGCGTTGGCAGCTGCGCGCGCCACCTGCGGCAGAGCAGTGCCCCCTACGGGTTCAAAAATGATGGCATGCGGCCGACCTGCTGGCGCTGCCTGGATCGCCTTGAGTAACTGCTGGCTTTGGTTGATAGGGTCGTTGTCGGCGTCCACAATCTGCACACTGATCCCCAGCCGCCGAGCGGCCTCCTTGGCGGAGGTTTCCTGCTCGCGCTGATAATCATTGTCAGTGTTGGTCACTGAGACGAGAAAGTTGTACTTTTCCATTGGCTGCAGAATGATATCCCGAGTTTTCGAAAACGCTCGGCACCAAGGTAACTATGGGACCAAGTGCGTAGCAAACCAAACCCGATCACCTCTCCGGCGACTGCCTCTGGTTTGCTACAATGCGGCGGCTTGAGGAGAACGTCTCAATGCTCCATAAATGGTTTTTCGGCTTAGTACTGTCGCTTTTCATCAGCTCTCAGGGATTTTCCCAGTCAAGGCTCTCAGTGAAATGGGAGGAGCTGACTGCGGCGGAATTCCGCGATGGTATTCGTCAGTCCCAGGGTACCTGTGTGTTGCCCTTTGGCATTCTTGAAAAGCATGGCCCTCACCTGCCGTTGGGCAATGACCTCATCAACGTTCGTTACGTCGCCCTCCACGCGGCGGAACAGGAGTACGCCCTAGTTTTCCCGGAGTATTACTTCGGCCAAATTTTCGAGGCCAGACATGAGCCCGGCACCATCGCCTATAGTCCAGAAATGCAAATGGAATTACTGCAGGAAACCACCGACGAGATGGCGCGCAATGGCTGCAAGAAGATCATTATTGTGAATGGACACGGCGGCAACGAGCACCTGCTGCCGTTCTTCGCGCAGAGCCAACTATACAAACCGCACGATTATGTGGTTTACGTTTACGGTCAGGGCGAGATGCCACCGGGCGGCCCGCCCAAGAAGACAACCACGGACGGTCATGCCGGCGAGGGTGAAACCTCGAACACTCTGATTGCTCGTCCCGACTTGGTGCACCTGGATCGTGCGCCCAGCGAGTCGGGCGCTGACCTGAACCGGCAAAAGCTCCCTGAAGGCCTCTACACCGGTATCTGGTGGTATGCCAGCTTTCCCAATCACTACGCCGGAGAAGGCGCAGCTGGCAACCGCGCATTAGGCGAATTCCAGATGAAGGCGTGGATTGACAATGTGGTAAAAGCCATTCGGGCCATTAAGTCAGACCAAACCAGCCTGCAATTGCAGAACGAGTTCTACGAGAAGAGCAAGCATCCGCTACAAACACAACCATAGAGCTGATCTCATCTAAGCCGCCCAATGGAGGCATTTGCTCCTAATGTTTACCTCCCAGCCGATTGGATTTGTGAGTAGCCCGTTCAAAGACACGAGTCAGGTTCCCAAAGGTCTTGGGGCTAAACACGAGGCCGATGGCGTGCTCAAAATCCTCCCCGATTTTGAGGCGGGTCTCACCGACATCGAGGGCTTTTCGCATCTCATCGTGATTTGGGAATTCGATCGCTCCCACGGGTTCGAATTGTTGGGTACGCCGCCATCAGACAACCGGCCGCACGGTGTATTTGCGACGCGGTCGCCGCAACGTCCGAATCCGATTGGCATCACAGTCGTAGAGCTGCGTCGCCGCGAGGGCGTTGACTTGCATGTTCGAGGCGTGGACATGCTAAATGGCACACCGATTCTCGATATCAAACCGTACCTCTCAAACATTCCGCCCGAGAAGCTACGCCGTGGGTGGCTGGCCGAAGCTGAAGCACGACAAAAATGAAGATGTTAAAGAGTTCCAGAGCGGAAAAAGCCTGAGGCTTTTCGTGAAGAAAGCCTCAATTCGGCATTGACAACCCCCACGGACCGGACCAAACTCGAATTATCAATCCCAGCCAAGCTCCACAGAAAACCAGCCGCTTACACGAGTGAGGCGTTATAACCCACTACGTGGCCAGAGGTGATGGCGATGGCCCAAGCACCAGTTGGAACAAGAGAGGGTGAGATAGAGAGCGTCGGTCTGATTCCATACCAATATGCTGGGGTGGGGAAGACCCCAGCTCACATAATGCATGCACGGATGACTGAGCTTGCGGGCTGGACTGCGCAGGCACAGCTGCTTCAACAGGTGGCAGAACGTGCGCAACGCGCGACGCAGGCCAGCGGTGCCGCTATTGCTCTGGCCGCGCACGGAGAATTTGTGTGCCGGGCCTCCGTCGGCACAACTGCACCCGAGCCGGGAACGCGGCTCGATGCGCAATCGGGACTTTCCGGAGAGTGTATTCGCAGAAGCGCAGTTGTGCTTTCTGACGATGCTGATCGGGATCCCCGGGCTAACGCCGCTGCATGCAACCAGTTGGGTATTCGGGCGTTATTGGCAGTGCCTATCAAGGCAGGATCGAAAGTCGTCGGCGTCCTCGAGGTCTTTTCCAGCCGGCCCAACGCCTTTTCTCGTGCACATGCGACCTGCTTGATGGAATTGGCGGCGCTGGTAGCTCA
The DNA here is from genome assembly GCA_035651655.1 of Terriglobales bacterium. NCBI lineage: Bacteria > Pseudomonadati > Acidobacteriota > Terriglobia > Terriglobales > Terriglobales bacterium. Next base: position 214,753 of record DASRFG010000001.1, on the reverse strand, counting down.
GAACCAACACCAGGAAATCTCGAGTGGCGACAACTCGCTGAACACGTACCAAGCGGTCGAGCGCGCGGCAGCGATCGGCAGTTTGTCCCGACCGCGCGCCCGCCTGGCTCGTAACGTCATGCTCGCGACCGTGGTATCCGCCAGCCTTGCGCTCGTACTTTATCTAACGCTTCGCAGCAGTCCAGCAACCCCAATGCCCGAGCAAACAGACACGAGCACGCATCTGGCGGCGCCGGCCAGCCCCGAAAGCGTTGAGCAGGTGGTTTTCACCTCACCGCCAGCGCCAGGTTCGGTTACTCGACCCGCGAAGTTGCTGCGGCGTAATTTTGCCCCTGAGAACGAACCGATCAATAGTTCTGAGGTGATCATCGCTGCCGCAGACCGCGGTCACGGTACTCGTGCTCTCCTTACCGAGAAGGACCTTTCGGATTTCGACTCACCGCCAAACAGCCAGGCAATCTTGGGTGGTATTCCAGTACCAGGAGAGTCTCATAGGACGGTTCAGCAGATTCTCAGATTACCTATGTCGGCGGTAACAGGCCCACCCCCACCCCCAGTCTCCACCGGCGTGTCAGGACCAGCTCTGGTTCACAAAGTTCTTCCAGAGTATCCGCAGATGGCGAGAGCGCAACACATGGAGGGGGCCGTGGTTCTCGATGCAGTGATTGGTAAAGACGGCGGCGTCAGAGATGTGCGAGCCATCAGCGGCAACGGGTTGCTCGCGCGGGCAGCGATCAAGGCGGTGAGGTACTGGCGTTACAACCCCTCCGAACTTAACGGTGAGCCCCTCGAAACGACGACACGCATCACGCTAAACTTTACTTTGGGCCACTGACCATGGCAGGGCTTTAGCCCGAGGGATCCCCACCAACCTAACTGAACTGGAGTCCCTTCGCGCGTTCCGCAGCCTTGACCACCGCTTTGATCAACGTCACACGCAGCTTGCCCTCTTCCAACTCCATGATGCCGTCAATGGTGCACCCGGCGGGAGTTGTCACGGCGTCTTTGAGCAAAGCGGGATGCAGGCCGCTGTCCAGCGCCAGCTTGGCCGAGCCTAGCAATGTCTGTGCCGCAAGTGTAGTGGATAGGTCTCTCGGAAGCCCGATCTTTACACCTGCCTCCGCCAACGATTCCAGAATGATGAATATAAACGCCGGCCCGCTGGCTGAGAGCCCCGTGATTGCATCCATGTGTTTCTCGTCAACCGTCACCACGCGTCCCACGGTTTCGAAAAGCTTCCGGGCGGTTTCCATTTGCTCCGGACGGACGGCGGCGCCCGCAGCCATCGCGGTCATGGCGCAGCCCACCTGCGCCGGAGTGTTGGGCATGGCACGAACCACAGCTACGCCAGCCGGGAGCCGCTGCTGCAAAAAAGAAATCGGCACCGAGGCGGCGATCGAAATCACCAGCGCGTCGGGAGCGATGGCATCGGAAACTTCTTCTAGCACCTGCGCCACGGCTTGCGGCTTGACGCAGATCAGGATCAGTTCCGCTCCCCCCACAGCCAACCGGTTGTCGCTGCCCACCGGGATGCCGAGCTGGGAGGAAAGTTCCTCGCAGCGGGCCATATGCTGCACCGTGGCGACCGTTTCCTCCTTCGAAAATAATCCGTGCTCCGCGAATGCCTGGAGCAAAATTGTCCCCATCTTCCCGCAGCCAAGCACCGCGAGACGCGTAGTGCTGCTCTTTTTGGGGACCTGCAAACTGGCCGTGCTGCTCACCATTTGTTAGTTTCTCCTGCAAGGATTACACACAAGTCGGGTGAAAACCTCAAGCGTGAGCATACACTCCGGTGGTCATCTGTCGGGACCAGCCGCATCCGTTCAAACCAGGACTTCCGCCCATTTTTGACGGGCAGAAATATTGCCAGCGCTCTTGCTACGAAGAAAAACTTGGCCAGGATGGCAAGCGCCGGGCTAAACGCCGGTGAACTGCAATTCCACATCACATCCCTGAACCAGATCCAGAGACTCACCCTGGCAAGTAACTTTGGGAACTGCCCTGCCTCTTCCCTCGTATCTTTTCAGTGTCTTGCGGCTCCTAAAGACTTGAGAGACTCAATTACTTCTGATACTTTTTAATGACCGCCGCATCATTTATAAAGGTGTTAAGGGAGCAAATGGTAATCCGTGTGTTTCCACGAGTAATCTTGTTCGCCGCGGTAGTTTCCGTTGCCGCCGGAGCGCAGATGGCGCCCACGCGCCTTGCCTTTATGAGCGGCGGTGGCAATGCTGACGTGGCGCCAGCTCTGGGCTTGGTCAGCCATATTCGACATAGCGAAGCTCCTTTGCCGACGCCAGTTACGCTGCCGCGAATGGCCCCCGAATTGGCGCTCGAGGTCTATCAGCATCGTTCGGCACGCCAGGCTCGCGAACTGGGTTCGTATTCGGCGATCACCGTGGTTGATGCAAACCTTCCCGACCTCAAGCAGAATGCCGAATTCGAGCTCAATAGGCACTATGTTGCCCCCGCGACCCTGCAATTCACTGCCGTGCATTTCAGCGGCGATACCTTCGTGAAGACGAACGTGATTACACGGCTGTTGCAGTCTGAGGTTGACCATCTCCAGAAGGACTCGTCGCAAACCGCACTCGACAGCAAGAATTACAAGTTCGCGTACAAAGGTACGGAGCGGGTGGGCGGCAGGACGTGGCATGTCTTCCAGTTGAAGCCGCGAGCCAAACGTCCAGGCCTATTCAAAGGACGCATGTACGTGGACGCCTTCTCAGGAAGCCTGGCACGGGTCGAAGGTCGCATGGTTAAGTCGCCTTCTCTGTTCGTCAAAGACATAAATTTTTCTCAGGACTATGCCGACATCGATAATTTCACCTTTCCAGTTCACATACACTCCGAAGCTAAGGCCCGGCTCATTGGACGCGTCGTGGTGGATATGACGCACCGTGACTACCGTCCGAGTCGCGGGTCCTTAGAGCAGGCTTCGGAAGAACCGAATTCGGTCGCAAGTTCTGTCTCGCGGTGATTTCTAACCTCAGGCTGTAACTCTCGGTATTAAATCGCGGATGAGGGATGTTCGAGTGGGATGTTCGAATGGATGACGTCCTGCGCGCGGTAGAGCACCGCCCTTGGCCGCTCCCCAGCGCCCCATGGATCATGTCGCAGGTGTGGCATGATCTTCTTTTCGCTCACTGGCAAGTGCCACCCGAAGAATTGCGACCGCTAGTTCCTGAAGTCTTACCGTTGCAGACCTTTAACGGCCAGTGCTGGGTCGCCGTGACTCCGTTTCACATGAGCCACGTTTTGCCGCGAGGGATGCCGTCTATCGGCGGCCACCCCAAATTTCCAGAACTCAATGTGCGCACCTATGTCACTTTTGACGGGAAACCAGGGGTGTACTTCTTCAGCCTTGATGCGGCAAGCCTGGGGGCGGTGTTAGCCGCCCGAGCCTGGTTCCGCTTGCCATATTTTTATTCGCGGATGCGGGTCACGGCCGGGGAGCAGCGGATCGAGTATCACTGCGAACGGCGTGTGTCGCCGCAAGCCGAATTCCACGGGAACTATGGGCCCGTAACGCCGCCACAACTGCGCTCGCCGGGAACGCTCGAGCACTGGCTCACGGAGCGCTATTGTCTGTATACCGTCGTTCGGCGCAGTATATTTCGGGCTGAAATCCACCATCTGCAATGGCCATTGCAGGATGCGAAGGCTGAAATAGCAGTGAACACCATGGCTGCTGCTGCCGGGATATGTTTGCCTCAGGTTCGACCGCTGTTGCACTTTGCTCGCGAACTCCAGGTCTATGTCTGGCCGCTACGCCGGATCGCCTGAAGTTTATCGGGTTGCAGCTTAGGCAGGCCGCTCCTGCCGCACTATGCCTAGTATGATCTGGAAGAGCAGCAGCCAGCGCTTAACGTTGGTCGTCATCAGAAAATTTTCTTTCACGTGCTCGCGGCCGTTTCTCCCGAGTTGCTCGGCGAACTCCGGATGCGTGAGCAGGTAACGCATTTGATAAGCGCAGCCTTCCACCGAGTGCACCAGCACGCCGGTGAGTTTGTGGATCACCTGTGTCGGGATTCCACCCACGGCGCCGGCAATCGTCGGCTTGCCCTTCCACAGCCCTTCAGTGACCGTCAGGCCAAAACCTTCCCGCAGTGATTTCTGCACGATCACGGTTGAAGCACGTTGCAGAGCATTGATCTCCAGTGCCGACCACGGCGGCAGATTGAGGATGATTACGTCCGGATCATCGCCCACTACATCCATCACTTCCTGTAGCACTACGGCGCCTTCGGGGTCATCAGCAGCGCCGCCCCCGGCGAGTACCAATTGGCAGTCCACGTATTTTTTCGCGAGCTTGTAGGCCTGGACCACCCCCACCGGGTCCTTTAAGCGATCGAACCGGGAAATCTGGGTGACGATGGGACGGGTGCGGTCAATGCCGAAATCATCGCAAACCTTCTGTACGTAGCTTTCTTCCAGGTCTTTGTTCTTTTCTGACAGGGGATCTATACAAGGGAAAAATAAGTACTGAGGGACAATCAACTGCCGCGCGAATGAAGGCGAAGAAAAAATCGTCGCATCGTACTGCTCAATGAAGGGCCGCAAGAAGCCCCAAACATCGGGATGAGGATTAGAGAGATCAATGTGGCAGCGCCAGACCCACTTTCCGCCTTTGGAATCTCGAGCCGTGACCAGTCCCGCTGGCTGAGGGTCATGAATAACGATCACATCTTCATTGAAGTCCATCCGCTGGCGGTTCTGCTCGTTGTACATCAGGAAGATGTCCCGGGCCTCCTTGGTCAGTACGTACTCTCCCCCGTGAAGCGCGTTGTGAAACGCCTTGGTAACTTCAAAAAAGTCGTTGCCGCCGGTGATTACATCCCATTTCGTTCTGACCTCCACTTCGTTAAGCAACGGGATCAGGCGGTTGAGCATTTCGGCCACGCCTCCGCCCATGGAGGTCGAATTCACCATTTTGACGTTTTTGCCGCGCAGCGGACGTGCCAGGTAATGCAACTCGTCGAGCGCGGGTTTTCCGATGATTGGCTCATAATCATCCAGCTTGGGAGGAGGCGGCGGAAGCGGCGGGGTTTCAGAAATCCGCGGACGCTTACGGCGTTCCCGCACAGGAGCCTCCGTGGTGCTGGCCTGCCTGGAAGGTTGATCACCATTGCCGTCGGTGGACGGCGACCTGGTCTCTGACCTTCGCTCCTCAACCAGTTGCTTGCTTTCACCCATTCCTACCTCGACGATTTAGTTATGTTTGGTTCTGTTTGGGCCAAAATTTATTGCCGCAACCCGCGCTCCACGATGGTCTGAATCGCGCGCCGCACATCCTGCAGAGTGGCGGTGTAAATATCAATTTGGTTCAACCGGTCGGCTACCGTAGTGAGGCCCAGCTCCTGTTCCAACCAAATAGAAAAGTCGTTGGAATTGAGCTTCAGGCGCAGCCTGGCTTCAATAAAGTGGTAATGAATCGAGTACACGCTCACGCGGCTCAGAGCATCCACAAATTCCGCCAGGGTGCGGGCCACGAACGGCGTGGGAACTACCACCGCATCGGAGGCGCAGAAATAAAAAGGTTCCATGGCGACCCGGTCGGCCGCACGCGGATTGCGTTCCAGATAAGCCTGCACAATCTGCACGATGCGCTCGCGAAGCGTCTGGATAGAAGTGAACTCCCGGACGTCCACCGCCGCAAGCCCCTCGGCCAGCGCGACTTCATTGCAGTGGGCAAATGCCCAATGGGCAAAATCGTTGGAAAACCCCTCGCGTATGAAATGGTGCTCCTGTAAGGTGCGGAACGTGTGCTGGAAAATAGACTCGTTCGGGACTGTACGTAGCGCCACCAGCAGTTCGCCCAGTGTCGACGCCTTCTCGCGTTCGATGCGCATCAGGTGCGCGGCTGAATTGAAATAAAACGGTTTGGGCGCCTTGCGCGGAGAAGGCACAGGCGTTCGCGTTGTTGCCATCGAGGAATCCCTCTCCTGCTTGTTTTTCATTATTTAATGATAACTAATCGTTTGTGAGCTACACGCGAGGCTTAGATGCGCACGGGGTAGCTGGTTGTTGCAAACATAAAATGAGTGACCGCAGAAATCCAACTGCAGCTCACGATTTTTGTGGTCTGGCACCGCCGCCCCATTAGACAATTAATGATCCACAAGCGTTCGTCTTATGCCGACGGGAGCTGACAGGTTGCTGCTGGAGCTCTTTGCCATATTTGTGTGGGCGAAGATATTTGGCGAGCTTTTCGAACAACTTTCGCTACCCGCAGTGCTAGGAGAGATCCTGGCGGGGATCATTCTCGGCCCTTATGCCACCTCTCTGATTACCCCCAGTGAGAACATCTATGCCTTTGCCGAAATTGGCGCCATCTTCGTTCTTTTTACCGCCGGTCTGGAAACACGTCCACAAGACCTGGTCCGCGTGGGCAGGGAATCCCTTCGGGTCGCGCTCGCGGGCGTCATTGTCCCGTTCGCCCTCGGATTTGTATACATGCGATTACGCGGTGGCCCGAGCCACGAAGCTATATTTGTGGCCGCCGCCATGGTGGCTACCAGCGTCGGCATAACTGCCCGCGTCCTGGGCGACTTGCATGTGATGGGCGCAAGATTCGCCCGCATCATTATGGGTGCCGCGGTTTTTGATGACATTTTGGGTATGGTGCTGCTGGCCATAGTGGTGGGCATGGCCTCAGGTACCGGCATACGCTGGGTTCATCTCGGCATCATCCTTGTAGAGGCAGTGGGCTTCGCGGTCTTCATGATCTTCTTTGGCCCGCGCATTGTTCACCGCATGGAGCCGGGGCTTTACCGCATGTCGACACAAAATGCGCCCTTGGTCCTCTCCCTGGCTCTGTGTCTCCTGCTTTCCTGGGCGTCGGCAAAAATCGGAATGGCCGCGATCATAGGCGCTTTTTTCGCCGGGCTGGTGCTCGCGGAGTACGCTCCGCAGTGGGATCTGCAGCCTCGCGTTAGTGCAATCAATGAATTTCTCGCCCCGTTCTTCTTCTTTGCCATTGGCGCGCGCCTGAATGTACGCCTGTTCTCGGGAGACTTGCTGGTGGTCGCCATCGTTATCTCACTGCTGGCCATTGCTTCCAAGGTGCTCGGCTGCGGCCTGCCTCTCCTGCGCGAGGGCTGGCCGACAGTGCTGCGGGTGGGGGTAGGCATGATGCCACGCGGTGAGGTGGCGCTGATTGTCGCGCTGGTTGGTCTGCAAATGAAAATGGTCTCGGCCTCCGCCTATGCCATTGTCGTCTTCATGGCCGGCACCACGACATTGCTGGCCCCGCCGTTGTTGCGGCTCCTGTTGCGGGCCGATATGCAGGAACAGGCAGCGCTGGCTGCGGCTCGGGGCGAGCGGCGCATGTTCGAACGACGGGCGCGAGACTGAGATTTCACCTGGATGCTGTTTCCGCCCCGTGACAGCGCTTCTTGCTCTCACGATATAATTCCCGGTCTTTTACCCTAAGGAGAACGAATGGGACTGGAAGGCCGGGTCGCGCTGGTCACCGGTGCATCGCAAGGGATCGGTCGTGCGTGCGCCCTGCATCTGGCAAAGGCGGGAGCTACGGTTGCATTGGCGGCTCGCACCGAAGCTAAGCTTTCCCAGGTGGCAGACGAAATTGTGGGTGGCGGCGGAACGGCCGTAGCATTCAAGATTGATGTGGCCAACGAGGACGAAATCAAATCCGGAATTCGCGCCGCCATCGCGCAGCTTGGGAAAATTGACATTCTGGTGAACAATGCCGGCATTACACATGACCAACTGGTGATGCGCATGAAGCGCGCCGATTGGGACTCGGTGCTTAATACCAACCTGAGCAGCGCCTTTCTCTGCATTCAGCAGGTCATGAGCTCCATGTTGAAACAACGCTGGGGAAGGATCATTAACATCACCAGCATCTTCGGGCAAATCGGGCAGGTTGGCCAGGCGAACTATGCGGCTTCAAAGGCGGGCCTCATTGGGCTGACCATGGCGGTCGCTCGCGAGGTCGCATCGCGGAATATCACCGTGAATGCGGTTGCTCCAGGCCTGATCGAAACCGCCATGACCGGAGCCATGCCCCAGGAGTTCAAAGAAAATATTCTGAAATCAATTCCCCTTGGCCGCGCTGGAACTGACCTGGACGTTGCCAATGCGGTTGGTTTTCTGGCTTCCGAGGAGGCAGCTTACATTACCGGCCACGTGCTCAACGTGAACGGCGGAGCTTTCATGGGGTAAGTTTGACCACGCATCCCTCCAAGGCGGCGGCAGTATTGATCAACCAGGCGGAGACGCCAGAGCACATCGCGCAAGCCCGCGAACTTTTTCTCGCCTACGCCAGGTCGCTCGGATTCAGCCTCTGCTTCCAGAATTTCGATAAAGAACTTGCGGACCTTCCCGGCGAGTATGCGCCACCACATGGCCGCCTCTTGCTTGCACATCTGGAAGGCGAACTCGCGGGTTGTGTCGCGCTGCACAAGCTTCACCCGGACGTCTGTGAAATGAAGCGTCTTTTCGTGCGCCAGCAGTTTCGTGGTAAGCGGGTGGGCCGAGCGTTGCTGGACGCGATATTTGCTGAAGCGCGCTCCATTGGATACGGCCGAATGCGCCTGGACACGGTTGAGCCAGTCATGAAGGACGCGGTCAGGATTTATCGACGCTTGGGATTTCGAGAGATTGCGCCCTATCGCGCCAATCCCATTGAGGGCGCTTTATACATGGAACTGGAGCTCAGCAAAAAAGACTTTCGGGAGGAGACCCCATGAAAATTCTGCTACTGCTAACTACGTTTGCCGTTGCTCTCTCCGCATCCGCGGCTACCAGCAAGAGCGTTTCTTATCAGAGCGGGAACGAGACGGTGAAGGGCGTGCTTTATACACCTGCAGGCAAGGGCCCGTTTCCCGCCCTCGTGGTCATTCATGAATGGTGGGGCCTGGACGATTGGGTCAAAGAGCAGGCCTCGAAGTTTGCCGATGAAGGATACGTTGCTTTGGCGGTGGACCTTTATCGCGGTAAATCCACTTCCAACCCTGATGAGGCCCACGAGCTGATGCGGGGGTTGCCCCAGGACCGCGCAGATCGCGACTTGCGCGCCGCGGTGCAGTTTTTGAAGTCCCAGAAGAACGTGAAGCCAGAGAAGATCGGCTCAATCGGGTGGTGCATGGGCGGCGGATATTCGCTTGATCTCGCCATTCTGGAGCCCACGCTTGCGGCCGACGTTATCCACTATGGACACCTCGCCACGGACCCCGATCGCCTGCGGCAAATCAACGCGCCGATTCTGGGGGTCTTTGGCGGGCAAGACCGCGGTATTCCTGTAGAGGATGTTCGCAAGTTTGAGCAAGAGCTAAAGCAGTTGGGAAAACACGTGGAGATCATCATCTATCCTGAGGCCGGCCACGCCTTTGAAAATCCGGCCAACAAAGATAGATATCGTCCGGCTGATGCCGCGGACGCATGGAAAAAGACAATCGCATTCCTCAACACCACGCTCAAAAAATAAGTGCGCAGTCAAGAAATTTAAGTTTGTTAACGTGCAAATTTCCACTTGCCAGACGGTACTACTCTGGTTACTATGCCGTAACCCTCGACAGAGCGCGTGCCAGGTCAAAACCCACCATGAATATTGGAGAGACGATCCGCAATCTTCGGCTGCATAAGAGCATGTCGCAGGGAGACATAGAAAAGCGCACTGGGCTTCTCCGCTGCTACCTCTCACGCGTCGAGAATGGACACACCGTTCCTTCGCTCGACACGCTCGCCAAAATTGCGGGCGCGATGGAAGTCCCTCTGTCCCAGTTTTTCAGCGATGCGCCGCACGACAATGGATCCAACAACACTCCGCAACTCAACGACGACGAGGTCCGCTTCCTTACCCAGATTCGCCGCTACTCTTCCGGCTTGAATGACAGCGATCGCAAACTGGTGCTGGCCATGGTCAAGAAGATGGCAGCCACCGCGGCACGCTGACCTTTTTAGTCTTTTTACCGGCTCGGCAGGGGCGGAGACACTACGCGGCTTGCGAGGAATCACTCAAGGTCATTACGGCCAGTTCCAGGCGGTCGCGCGCGCCGGTCTTGGTAAAGATGCTTTGCAGGTGGCGCTTGACGGTGTTCTCGCTGATTCCCAACTCGACTGCGATTTCGCGGTTCCGCAGCCCCCGCGCTACTAGAAATGCCACTCGCCGTTCGCGCTCGGAAAGGCGCTCCATTCCACTGGCTGTTTTGAGGTCAGGCCCAGTGGCGATGGAATTGACCACCTGTTTGGCAATATCATCGGAGAATGCCAACTGACCCGAGTCCACCGTGCGGATGGCGTGGAAAAGCTTCTCTGGGGAGTCCCCCTTCAAGACCAGCCCACGGGCACCCATACGCACCGCCTGGGCGTAGTCCAGGTGGTTCTCAGAAGCGGTCAGGACGATACTGGCCACTTTGCTCCCGTTCCGGTCCAGGCTGCGCAGCACGTCGAAACCGCTGCCCTCGGACATAAAGAGGTCCAAAATTAGGACATCAGGCCGATGTTGTTGAACCATTGCCAGGGTTTCGCGGCCGGTGGCCGCTTTAGCCAGCACCCGAAAGTCCGACTCACCGTTAAGCAGGGCGGCAAAGGACTCGCGCAGCACCGCATGGTCGTCCGCAATGATGATCCCAATCTTTCTGGTCATAGCTGAACGGACTCCCGAAGCAAAGTATGGTCAGTGCACCTGGCCTGGGAGTTCCCCGACCCAATTGGATGTGCTCTCAACACTTCAGGTTAGCCGTTGCCAGCAGGCGGGCACATGACTGCGGACAACCGGAGCTCCCTTTTCGGACTCGCACCTTGGTAACCTCTGAGATAACTACTGGATACGGTTGTGGCTGCAAATTACCTGAGTTATGTTGTCATTTTGCACACCTGAAAGCAGTATTCTGCAGGGACTTCCCTGCGTCATGGCGGCACAATCTGCTCAGGAGGTGAGTTGGTGACTATCGACGAAGAGATGAATCTTCTCGAAGGCAACCTGCGCCGCCTGAAAATCGAGTACGAAATCTACTTCAACAGCCCGAACAAGCGCCCTCCGGCAGACCTGGAATGGCGGGTAGTGAATGCGCTGCGCAAGTTTGGTGACGGTTACAGTGATGGCCAACGGTTGAATTTCTCGCAACGCTACCGCTACAACGAAATGGCGCAGCGCTTTGCGGTGCTCAGTGATCTTTGGCGAAAGAAAATGCGCATCCGCGAAGAAGGCTACCGCCGTCCACAGGATGCCCTGCTTTCGGTGCAGGGAGTGCGCATCTTCGAGGACGAAAAGGACGAGAAAGCCGCCGCCGCGCGTGCTGGAGCGGAGGGCTTCACGGTCGCCTGTTCCGACGTAGGCAAAGAGCGGGACAAGGTTGAGTCACTCTTCCAGGCACTGATGGAGGCCAAGAAAAGGGCGGGCGAAGACGTCAAAAAGAGCGGCAACCTGGAATCATTCGAAAAATTCGTTAAGAACAAAACTGCGGAAATCCGTAAGCAGTACGGCTGCGAGGCGGTTGAGTACTCCGTGGAAATGCAGGGCGGCAAAGTCAAATTGACCGCCAAAGCCAAGACCTAAGCCTCATCGCATTTTCTTCTCTGGGTGGACCCAGCGCTTGTCCCCTCTGTCCCTTTCCAACTACCATGAGTTCATGGCAAGAATTCAGCGAGCAATCCTGAGCGTGACCGACAAAACTGGCTTGGTCGAATTTGCCAAGCGGCTGGCCCGGTTAGGAGTAGAGCTGGTCTCAACCGGCGGTACCGCGCGGTTGTTGCGGGACTCCGGCATTACCGTGAAGGACATCTCCGATCTCACCGGATTTCCCGAGATGCTGGACGGACGGGTGAAGACCCTTCACCCCAAAGTACACGGTGGCATCCTGCACATGCGCACCAATCCCGAGCACCGAGCGGCCGTTGCCGAGCATGAGATTCAGCCTATAGATATGGTCGTCGTCAATCTATACGCCTTTGAGAAGACGGCAGCCAAGCCGGGCGTTCCCTTCCAGGAGCTGATCGAAAATATAGACATCGGCGGCCCCTCGATGATCCGCTCCGCTGCCAAAAATTTTCAGGATGTGGCAATTGTCACTTGTCCGGCTGACTACCCTGGCATTGCTGACGAAATGGAGGGTTCAGGTGGCGAGCTGTCGCTGGAAAGCAAGTGGCGGCTGGCCCAGAAAGCCTTTGCCACCACAGCTGCGTATGATTCCGCGATCGCGTCTACCCTGGAGCGGGTCAGCTCAAACGGGCACTTTTCGCTGCCCAGTGAAAATGGTTTTCCGCAGAACCTTCGTCTTACGTTCCAGAAAGTGATGGACCTGCGTTACGGGGAGAACCCGCACCAGAAAGCGGCCATGTATGCGGACGGCTCCGCCACCGGTGTCGCCAACTGCCGCCAATTGCAGGGCAAGGAACTTTCCTACAACAACATCGTGGATTTGCAAGCCGCCTGGGAGCTTGCCCAAGAGTTCAGTGAGCCGGTGTGCGCCATTATCAAGCACACCAATCCTTGCGGCACGGCGACGGGAGCTACTCTTGCTGAGGCGTATAAGAGAGCGCTGGAATGCGATCCCGTTTCCGCTTTCGGCGGAGTCATTGGCGTGAATCGGCCCGTAGACGCTGCGGCCGCTGAGGAAATGGCAAAGCTGTTCGTGGAAGCCATCGCCGCGCCGTCGTTCATGCCGGAAGCGCGCGAGAAGTTCGCGGCCAAGAAGAACCTTCGCCTGGTTGAAATTACCCAAGGACCACCCAAGCCGGTGCTGAAGAATGTTTCCGGGGGAATCCTGGTGCAGGACGCAGATGTCCGACCTCTAACCGACGCCGACTTGAAAGTGGTCTCTTCGCGCCAACCTACTCCCGAGGAAAAACGAGCGCTGCTCTTTGCCTGGAAAATCTGCAAGCACGTGAAATCGAACGCCATCGTCTATGCCCGGGATGGCCAGAGCGTGGGCATTGGCGCCGGCCAGATGAGCCGCGTGGATTCCTGCAAAATTGGCGCTATGAAAGCGGTGTTGCCCCTCAAGGGAACAGTTGCCGCATCCGATGCCTTTTTCCCGTTTCCGGACGGTATAGAAGAGATCGGCAAAGCGGGCGCAACCGCGGTGATTCAGCCTGGTGGCTCGGTCCGTGACCAGGAAGTCATTGACACTGCGAACCGCCTCGGGATGGCGATGATCTTCACCGGGGTACGTCACTTCCGCCATTGATTGTCCTGAATGCTTTGTCATCCTGGGCGAGACGCGACCAAAAAGAATAGCGCCGAGCGCGGCTGGAAGCCACGCGTTTCAATCCAAACCGCACCCGATTCTGTGAAAATGCTCTTGCGGCTTCGGTAACCATTCCCGCACTCCAAAGTACCTGCTCTTTGGGTCTTAGCAGGGGGGATTCCGCCTTCTCTTTTCAATTTGGAGCACAAGTATCGCGGTAAAATAGAGAGGCACCCGCCGGGGCCTAGGGGCATCAAACAAGTCACAGCCCAGGTGAGTACCACTCCGGTCTTAAGGGTCCAAGGTTTTCATGACAAAGTTCATTTCGGTAGGTTCTCTACTGCTGCTTGCCGCGGTTGGCGTAGCCCAGCAGCCGCCCGCAGCGTCTCCGGCCGCTAAAAAACCAGCTCCTACGGCAGCGACCGGCAATACTGTACAGGCGCATAAACCCGACCGCTCTGCCGCCTATTACCACTACACCATGGCGCATATTTACGAAGAGCTGGTGTCGGTTTATGGGCGAAGCGATCTTGCTGGCAAAGCGATTGAAGAATATCGCTTGGCCATTGATAACGATCCCGGCTCTGAATTCCTGAACTCCGGTCTGGCCGAACTCTACGCCAAGACTGGGCGCATCCGCGACGCCGTCACCGAGGCGCAGGACATCATTAAGCGCGACCCAAACAATCTGGATGCCCACAAGCTCCTGGGGCGTATTTACCTGCGTTCCTTAGGCAACATGGAGACCGGCACGCAGTCGCAGAATGTGCTCAAGTTGGCGATCGAGCAGTACGTTCAGATTGTGCAGCTTGAGCCCAAGAACGTTGAGAACCACGTCCTGCTGGGCAGACTTTATCGCCTCAACAATGAGCTCTTGAAGGCAGAAAACGAATTCAAAGCGGCTGTCAGACTTCAGCCCGATTCGGAAGAAGCAATCACCACACTGGCTTATCTTTACAACGAAGAAGGTGACTCCCAACGTGCCATTCAGACCCTGAACTCGATCGGGGAGGAAAGCCGGTCCGCCAAGTTGTACCTGGCATTGGGCTATACCTACGAGGAGCAGAAGGATTACAAGAAAGCGATCGCCGCCTACCGCAAGGCAGTCGCGCTCGATAAGGACAATCTAGACGCTATTCGTGGCCTGGCTCAGAACCTGCTCAACGATGGCCAGTTGGATGCCGCGCTCGCGCAGTACAAGCTGATCGCAGATGCCAATCCCGAGGATGCGCAAACCTACCTGAAGATGGCGGAGATTTATCGCCGGAACGGCAAGTTCGACGAAGCCCTGGAGAGCCTGACCAAAGCGGAATCCATGGTCCAGGATTCCCTGGAGGTGCCGTACAACCGCGCTGTAATCTACGAAGTTCAAGGCCGCTATGACGAGGCCGCTCAGATCCTGCAGAAGCTGCTGCAAAAGTCTGAGAAACCCGATGGCAACTACACCACCGGAGAGCGTAACAACCGTGCCGTATTTCTGGAGCGGCTGGGCAGCATTTACCGCGCCATGGGCAACACCCCGGCGGCAGTAGAGACCTTCCGCAAGATGCTGGCGCTGGGCGATGAGAATAGCACCCGCGCTTACCAAGCCATGATTGACGCCTATCGCGATGCTAAGCAGTGGCCGCAGGCCACCGCCGTCGCGAAGGAAGCGGTAGCCAAGCTGCCGCAGAACCGCGACTTGAAGTTGGTACTGGCATCGCAGCTTGCCGATCAGGGTCAACCTGACCAGGCGCTGGCAACAGTCCGCAAGATGCTCAAGGGCACCCCTGCCGATCGCGAGATCTACATCGCGCTGGCACAGATGTACAGTCGCCTGAAGCGCTGGCCGGAAGCGGAAGAGGCGGTGGGGAAGGCCGATGAATTTTCTACCAAGCCGGAAGATAAAGAATACGTCGAGTTTCTGCGTGCCTCCATGTACGAGCGCGAAAAGAAGTATGAGGAAGCAGAACAGACTTTCAGGCACTTGGTAGCACGCGATCCGCAAAACGCCAACGCGCTGAATTATCTTGGCTACATGCTTGCCGATCGCGGCATCAAGCTGGAAGAGGCTGTGAGTTATATAAAGAAGGCGGTCCAGCTCGATCCTGCTAACGCTGCTTACCTGGATTCCCTGGGTTGGGCGTACTTTAAACTCGGCAATTACGACGTGGCGGAAGAGCAGCTTCGCAAGGCCTCTGAGCGCCTGAACAGCGACCCAACCATTCAGGACCACCTCGGTGATCTCTACCAGAAGACGGGACGTCTGAAGTTGGCTGCAGCTCACTGGGAACGGGCGCTGGCGGAATGGAATCGCACAGTCTCCGCTGAAGTTGACCCCAGCGATATCGCCAAAACGCAAAAGAAACTGGAGTCGGCCAAGGTTAAACTGGCCAAGGAAAGCACCTCTGAGGCGCAACGGCAGAAGTAGTTCTTTGGCTAATTGAGTAAGGGCCGCGATTACACATCGTGGCCTTTTTGCTTTTGCACTGCTGATCGGTCCTTGCAATTCCACTATTTCGCATTAAAAATCATCACATGTTGGCCGAATTCGCGGTGCGGGTAGAGAACTCCCGCGGGAGGCGCCACCCCGAGGCTAGCCATCCTTATCGCAACGATTTTCAGCGAGACCGTGACCGCGTCATTCATTCCCGCGCTTTCCGCCGGCTCGAAGACAAGACGCAAGTCTTTAGCCGCCGTTACTCCGATCATTTCCGCAATCGCCTGACCCATACCATCGAAGTTGCGCAGATTTCCCGCACCATTGCCGAACAGCTGGACCTGAATGTTGATCTGGTAGAGGCGCTGGCCTTGGTGCACGATATTGGCCATCCCCCATTTGGACATGCGGGCGAGAAGGCGCTAGACACGGCCATGCGCGCTTATGGGGAATCGTTCGACCACAACCTGCACGCCCTGCGGATCGTAGAGGATTTCGAGCTTCGCTACGCCGCTTTTCGGGGATTGAATCTGACCTTCGAAGTACGTGAGGGCATCATCAAACACTCCCGCGATTACAGTCCCGCTGACTATCCTCAACTGGGTGAATATCTGCTCGACCAGCGCCCGCCGCTCGAGGCGCAGCTCATTGATCTCACCGACGAAATCGGCTACGACACTGCTGATCTGGACGACGGGTTTGAGGCGCGCTTGCTTGCGCTGGAGCAGATTTGCGCCGGCTTGCCCGTCTTCCAGCGCTTTTTTAGCGAGGTCGAGAAGGCCTACCCCGGTGCGCTTGACAAGCTCAAATTCAACGAAGCACTCAAACGGATGCTCGACCGCATGGTTAGCGACCTGATCTGCAACACGCAGCGGCGGATTGCTGAGTCGCGGGTCAGTAGCGTGGATGCCGTGCGCGCCTGGCCGGAGCGATTGGCCGGTTTCAGCCCGGAGGTGGAGTCAGAACGGCGGCAAGTGAAGGAGTTTCTCTACAAGAACCTGTACTTGAGTAAGGCGCTGGAACCGGAGAAACAGGCGGGCGAGCAAATCATCCACGAACTGTTTGAATACTGGATCCGTAATCCCGCCGCTCTGCCAACTGCCTACCGAGAGAAAGCACGAAAAGAACCTCTTCCCCGCGTGGTCTGCGATTACATCGCCGGCATGACCGACCACTACATCCTGGCTCAGCACGAAAAATACTGCGGGTGAGCCCTTCCATGGAACAAAATTGAACCATTTGTCTGGAACGCACGTATGAAATCACATCTGCGGTTGGAAACAGCACCGCAGCGAGGAGAAGACGATGGAAGATATAGTTGCACTGGTGATGATTCCGGGGATGTTCGTTTTGATTGCCTGGATCATATTCAGCAACATTCGTGCGTACAAAGTTGCGAAGCTACAGGCGGACCTGCGTAGCCGGCTTCTGGACCGGTTTGGCAGCGCTCAGGACCTGCTCGCCTACATTCAGACGGATGACGGTAAGCGATGCCTGGAGTCGGCGGTGTTTGAACAAGGCAATCAGCTGGGCCGTGTCCTGGGCTCCATTCAGGCAGGAGTGCTCCTGACCCTGGTTTCGGTTGCCTTGCTGCTGCTGCGCAGCCGGGTGGAAGGCGCTGCTGAGCCGTTTCTGGTGTTTGGTGGGGTGCTGTTGGCCTTGGGAATCGGGTTTCTGATCTCCGCTGGGACAGCGTATGCGCTTTCAAAGTCGCTCGGTGCGCTGCCTGCGGCCTCGCACAGGTGAAGCAGTTTTTATACCTGAGTTCCCAAAATTACCCTCCGAATGCGCTTGGGTCACCCGTGCAGCTCGTGAAAGGGTTACAATATGTTGTAATTCTGAGACTTAGCTTGTCTCAGTTTTTCACGAGTTTGGCATCCAACTTGTTAACAGCGTAGATGAGCACGTTCGCGAGGACGGCTTGTCCCGGGTTCAGCCCGGCGCTGTCAGCGACGGCGGCGAGAACGGTAGTAACCAATTTTTCAACACGCCCCAGGCGTGCAGGAGCGGAGCCCCGAAGCTCCCCCAATCGGAGGGTTTTCCAATGAAGAACCGCGTGTGGTTAGCGCTGATGCTGGCTATGGCCCTGACGGTGCCGGCGCTGGCTCAGCAAAGCACTACTACTTCAACTGATCAGTCACAACCACCGGCAGCCCAGCAGCCGGCAGCGACCCAATCGGCGCCGGCGGCGCAATCTTCGCAGCCAGCGGCCCAGTCTTCCCAGCCTGCCGCCCAGAGCTCGCAACCGGCTCTGGCCAGCAGCGATCAAAGCGGCACGCTTAAGCCGCTGGTGGTAGACAAGCAGCAGGGCTTCTGGGGCAAGCTGAATCCCTTTGCCCGTAAAAAGTACGTCCAACGCCAGCTTTCGCCGATCCGCGATCGCGTCAACGAACTCGACGATCTGACCGCGTCCAACGCCAAGCTGATCAAGGATGTGGATGCGCGCGCTCAGCAGGGCATTCAACTCGCCTCTGCTAAGGCCAACGAAGCCGACCAGCATGCGATTGATGCCGGCAACAAGGCCCAGAGCGCCACTCAGACCGCCACCCAGGCCAACACCCGGCTGAGCAGCGTCGAGCAAGTAGTAAGCAACATTGACCAGTACAAGCCGGCTACCCAGGCGGAAATTCGTTTCCGCTCCGGCCAGACGGTCCTTAGCAAGCGCGCCAAGGAAGCACTGGATGATATGGCCACCCCGCTGAAGAGTCAGCGCGGCTACATCATTGAAGTACAGGGCTTCTCGTCAGGACGTGGCCAGTCCGCAATTGCCAACTCCCAGAAAATGGCGGAGTCGGTGGTCCGTTACCTCGTACTCAACCACGAGATTCCGGTGTATCGCATTTATCTGCTCGGCCTGGGCAATGCCCCGGTTCCCGCAGCCAATGCTGGTACCACGAAGGCCAAGCGCACCAGCGGCGGGCGAGTTGAAATCAGCCTGCTGAAGAACAGCCTGGAGCAGCTAAGCTCGAACGGCGCCAATGCCGCACCGGCCACCTCAGCCCAACCCCAGCAGTAAGAACCAAAGCGTCACCAAGGCCCCTTGCTCAGGCAAGGGGCTTTTTATTTTCGGCCGCGAACAGGCTCAGTGGTAGCCTGTGACTGCCATGCAGATCCTGCATCATTCAATTTACAACTCACCGGTGGGACCGCTGAGGCTGGCCGTCTCCGAACGGGGCCTGGCGCTGCTACAGTTTGCCAATCACCTTTTTCCGCCCAAAGGTCGAATGTTCGCAGACGCTTCGTGGGAACCTTGGGAGGCTGCGATTGCACCTTACGTGGCCGAACTGGAAGAATATTTTTCCGGCAGGCGCCGTCAATTCAGTATCCCCATCGATCTGTGGGGGACCTCATTCCAAAAGCGCTGCTGGCAGGCCCTGCTGGCAATTCCCTATGGCGAAGTGCGCAGCTACGCCGACATGGCGCGCACGATCGGGTGTCCTCGCGGATTTCGGGCCGTGGGGCTCGCCAATCATGACAACCCGGTCGCCATCGTAGTGCCCTGCCATCGGGTGATCGCTTCTGACGGTACCCTCGGCGGCTATGGTGGAGGTCTCCCGCTCAAAAAACATCTGCTGGAATTGGAAGGCGTGCGCCTTTCTGCCCGGGTGGCAGCGCAGTTTCAGGAACCTTTGTTTCGCGTGAACACGGTGGCATCCTGAGAATAAAAAAGGCGGCCCGAAGGCCGCCTTTGCTGTTCCTAACTAAGCTCCCGCTCAGTGCTGGGGAGGAACTGATCCCTGGCTCTGCGGTGGGACCGTGGGAGGCGTGGACTGCGGAACATCACCGCTCGGTGAACCGTGCGGCGCCGCGTTCGGATTTTCTACCTGTCCCGGGTTAGAACTCGGTGGGTTCGCAGTGGACGAAGGAGTTGAGCTCGGCGGGTTCGCGGTCGAAGGATACTGCGAACCAGCGTTGGCTCCGCTGCCAGCCACGTTCAAGTGGTCAGTAACGCGACGGTTGCCCGCATACGACTGGGCGATGCGCTCAGCGGTTTGCTTGTCCTTTTCCGCATTGACGTTGCCGCTGAGATCAATCGCACTATCAGTTACGGCCACGATGATGGTGGTATTGGCGAGCGTGGGCTCCTGCTGAAGCGCATTCTGCACTTGCGATTGCAGCTGCGGAGAAGAAGCCTGCGTGCTGGGCTGCATGCTGCCGTTCATATTGCCAGAGCTGCTGCCGGAGGTGCTTGCCGAAGTGCTGCTCTGGGAAGTTGCGGTTGAACCGCTGGGCGCGCTTTCGGTCTGGGCGCTGCTGGGATTACCACCAGCTGCCGAACCCGCCGCTACGCCGCTCTGTTGCGTGGTATTGCCAGCGATGCTGCCAGCATTGTTGTTCTGGGTTTCGCTGGAGCCAGGTCCCATGTTGCTGGAGGTGCTGGCGGTGCTGGATACGCTGATTTTCTCTTTGACCTTGCGTACGCCAGATACCGACTTGGCCAATTCTTTGGCCTGCTTGCGCGCATCCTTCGAATTCACCGTTCCGCTGAGGATGACGACGCCGTTCTTGGCTTCGACATTGATGCCGCTCAGATTCGCGTCGGCCGAAAGTTTCTGCTTCACTTCCTGCACCAACGTGTCGTCAGAGACCTGGGCGCTGCCTCCGGCCTTGGCCTGAGTCTGATCAGGACTTGTGCTGGAAGGCTGTTGCGTCGAAGGCGCGGTCTGGTCGGGCGCCGTCGTCGAAGGTTGCTGGGTTGAGGGCTGTGGCGAAGACTGCTGAGTTGACGGCTGTTCACTCATCGGTGGATTGCCGCTCGGTGTCTGGCTTTGTGCCAGGCCGTAGCTTGTTGCCAAAGCGAGTGCACCGGTCAAGAATATATTTTGTACCTTCATTACGGTGTTCCCTCCATCAAGTGCTCTGAGATACAGGCGAATGCGCCTGCGACGAAGAAGTGCGCCAGGGTAGCTTCGGCCAGCTTAGAGAAAGATTCTTCTCTAGCTTAGAAGCAGGCTAGGCCCCGAAGGATCGTCCACCATTTGCCGAATTCGAGAGTAGCTGGCGAGCTACGCTAGCCAGAGCAGCCGAGTGCGTCTGCCCCCAAAGTGGGTATTCTCGTCTTGGGCAGCTTCTCTACATACGTGGCGCCTCGCCTGTGCCGGGCAGCCGAGGGCGGCTGCCCCTACGTGAAGGTTCCGCTCTACACAAAAATGGAAGGTTGAAGCCCATCGCAGCTCAACTTAAACTGGAACCATAATGCACGTGCATCTCGGACAGCGGCAGGAAGGTACGTCCCCCAATCAGGCCCATACGTCCAAGGTGCTGCGCATTTCTCTGGTCCTCACTCTCGCCTATATCGGCCTGCTTATCGTTGCCGGAATTAAGGCGCACAGTCTGGCCTTGCTTTCCGAGGCAGGGCACAACGCCTCCGACTTTCTGGCCCTGCTACTCTCTTTGGCGGCGGTGTACCTGCAGGCCCGCCCTCCCAGCGCCACCAAGACCTTTGGATACCACCGAGCCGGAGTGCTGGCCGCTTTCTTGAACGCCATCGCGTTGGTTGGAATCGCGTTTTACATTTTCTACGCCGCCTTCCACCGTCTGCATTCGGCTGCCCATGTGCACCCGCGCCTGATGATCTGGGTGGCCGCTGCGGGCGTTTTGATGAATGGTGTGATCTCGGTCCTGCTGTATCGCAGCAGCCGCGACCTCAATATCCGCAGCGCCTTTCTGCACATGTTTGGCGACACTCTGTCCACGGCGGCGGTCATTGCCGGCGCATGGGCGATCCTGCTTACCGGGCAGGTGTGGATTGATTCCGCACTTTCCTTCGGCATTGGCGCTCTGATTCTCTGGTCTTCCTTCGCCATAGTCCGTGAAACTTTGAACATCCTGCTGGAAGGTATCCCGCGCGGTATGGAACTCGAGAAAATTTCGGATGCCATTGCCAGCATCGAGGGCGTGAATGACGTGCACGATTTGCACGTGTGGAGCATCGGATCAGATACACACGCGCTCTCCTGCCATATCAGCATTGCTGATATTCCGCCTTCGGCAAGCGAGCGCATTCTGCGGGAAGTAAAGGATTCCTTGCGCCGCAACTTCCATATCGTCCACACCACGATTCAGTTTGAAAACGTAGTGTGCGAAGTTGCGCATGGATGCGTAATCACGGTCAACGAACAGGCCGAGCATACACATTAGCCAGGCGAACGCTGAATTTGCCGCCGGTAGATTTCTTCGACAGTCTCCAGAGTATCTATCGCTTCCGGAGTCTTATCATCGCGGATGCGGAAGATCCGCGGAAAGCGCAGTGCAAATCCACTCTCGTGCCGGTCAGACCGCATGATGGCGTTAAATGCAACCTCCAGCACGATCTTTGGTTCCACGTCGCGGATGAACCCGCGGTCCACAAGGGTGTGAGCGAGAAACCACTGCGTCATCTCAGCAATCTCTTTGTCCGTCAGTCCAGAATAGGCTTTCCCAATGTTCACGAGCCGGTCGCCGGAGCGTACAGCGAACGTGTAATCACTGAGCACCCCGGCACGCTTTCCGTGGCCATATTCAACCGCGGTGACAACTACGTCCAAGGTTGCGAGTTCGCGCTTAAGCTTTAGCCAGGATTGGCCGCGCCGGCCGGGAGTGTAGGGCGATTCCAAATCCTTGATCATCAATCCTTCATTGCCGCGAGCTTGGGCAGCCTCGAACAACTTATCCAGGTGCTGCGCGGAATCGGCCCGCAATACAGGCGCACGAATGACCTCCGCCTGAATGCCCGCCTCGTCTTCCACCGTGATTGCTGGTTCAAAGGTCAGCTTGCCCTGAGGGTCGGCGGTGCGCACGGTGGCCGGCCTCCGCACGCGGCCGAAAACTCCATCCAGGACCTTGGCGCGCTCGTGCAGCGGCCGATCAATCACCAGCTCCCCATCGGCGTAAAGCACATCGAAGGCTACGTAAGCCACCGGAACGCTGCGCATCAGGGTTTCGGCGACTTTCTTGCGTCCCAGGCGCTTCTGCAGCTCCGAAAATGGCAGCGCCCGTCCCGAGCTGTTCCCATTTCGCTGTGCAGAAGACTCTGCCAAGTCCGCGTCCTCGAGATCTGTGCTCCAGGCGACGATTTCACCATCCAGGATCAGCTGCCCTGAAAATCGGCCCAAGGCCTCTGTAAGTTCGGGAAATGATTCGCTGACATCGTCCAGGGTTCGCGAGAACAAGCGGACCGTACCGTCTCGGCAATGGGCTTGCGCGCGGATACCGTCGTACTTGTCTTCCACCGCGGCATGTTGAAAAAACTCGAAGGCTTCCTCTGCGGTCTCCACGGGAGTCGCCAGCATCGCGCCGATAGGATGAAAAAGCCGCATGCGTGCATCGGATAAGCGCCCTTCGATAGCCAAACGGCACGTCTCCCCAATATCGCCCAGCAACATATTTGCCCGCTGCACCTCGCGTGCTGTGGCGCCATATACTTTAGCAATCCCTTCCTCCACCAGGCTCTCCTTCATGCCGATCCGCAGGTCGCCGGTCATGATCTTGATCAGGTACTTGGCTTCGAGCGGTGTGGCTTCGGAGAGCAACTCGAGCGCGATAGCCATCTTGGCGTTTGCACCTCGCGTGCGCGCGATCTGCTCGAAAATCTCTTTTACTGCGATTACGCTGAGCGGATTGGAAGGCGCACTCTTATATCGCGCTGCCAGCAGGTCGTGGGCAGCCGCGCCCAGGTCTCCGTGTTTGCGATAGGCAGCCGCCATCGCGGCCTCCGATTTTCCCGACAGGTCCTGCACGATTCTCCAGAGCTGAGTCCCGCCCAGCTGTAGAGTAGTTTCCTGGTAGGCGGGAAACGCCCGGCCGGAGAGAAACACCGCGGAGACCGCCGCCTCCTCAGGGGTGCGTGACTTCAGGTACTCGGCAACAATGCGCGTCTTTTCCAGCTTCTTGGTAGTTGCGGCAATGGCTTCGCAAGCGGGCGCGAGCAGGTACATTCGTTAGTTTTGATGCCACGTCGGTGAGGTGGGGCTCAGCAGCGGCGATTCGTGACAATTCAGACTACCTGCGGTAACCTCTTAAAGGAACGAGCCTGGTTTAGCGTTACTCCACCTGCTTGAAGGACATCTAATCAGCATGCCCTTTTTTCGTCAGATGCTACGTTTCTTGATTGCCGTACAGCTGCTCCCTGCGCTCGAGAGCGGTGAAGAGACCCTGGTCGGCGGCCAAGCGGTTCTCGAGGGCGTTATGATGCGCTCCCCTCACGCCTGGGCCATCGCGGTCCGTAAGCCCTCGGGTGAGATTGCCTCGCACACTGAGCCGCTGGACCGCCTTTCCGAGAAGCACAAGTGGATGGGGTGGCCAATAGTTCGTGGTGTTGTGACTCTAGGTCATGCCATGACGCTGGGCTTTCGGGCCCTTAAGTTTTCCGCGAACGTCGCCTTGGATCAAGTGCCTCAACCGGAGTCAGGCAAGAAGCTCGAATTCAGCGGGTGGCTGGCGGCGATCAACATCTTCCTATCCGTCGGCTTTTTTATCTTCATGTACAAGTTCGTGCCCCTCTTGGCGGCCACTGAACTGAAGAAGGTGTCGCCTGCTTTGAGCGGGCAGATCGCATTTAACCTGGTGGATGGCGTCATTCGCATCGGGCTCTTCTTACTGTTCATCTGGTCGGTATCGCTCTGGAAGGACATTCGGCGGGTTTATGAGTATCACGGCGCCGAGCACAAGACGGTATTTGCGTTTGAGTCAAGAGATCCTCTGAGCATTGAGGCAGCACAGAAGTACTCCACCTTCCATCCGCGTTGTGGAACCAGCTTCCTCATGACGGTGATGCTGATCTCCATCGTGATTTATACGCTGGTTCCGGTGACCACATTCTGGGCGCGTTTTGCGGTTCGCATTGCGCTTTTGCCGGTCATCGCGGGAATCTCGTACGAAATCATCCGTTTCGCCGCCAAGCACCGCGGCTCGCTTTTTGCGCTGATGACCGCTCCTGGTCTGTGGCTGCAGCGTATTACTACCCAACCCCCAAGCGATGACCAGGTGGAATGCGCAATTGCAGCCCTGAACTCCGCCATGGCGCTCGAGGAACAGCGCGGCGGCGAATTAGTGATTGCCTAGCGGCCCCGCCGCGCAATTCTTTCCGAACTCTGTGCGTACCACAATCCGCTTACAATAAGCTGGAGCTTTCATTCGCTGCCCATACCATGTTCGAACGTCTTGACCAAATCGAAGCCCGTTACGAAGAGCTGGAGAAGTCGCTCGCCTCGCCTGAGGTGATCTCCGATTCCGGGCGTTATCAGAAAGCCGCGAAGGCCCATAGCGAATTGGCTAACGTGGTCAGCAAATATCGGGAATATAAAGACCTGAAACGCGGCATTGCGGAGAGCAAGGTAGTCTTGGCGGACGAGGCCGATGCCGAGATGCGGGCCTATGCCCAGGAAGAATTGGACAAGCTCCAGCAGCGGGTCGATGCCGTGGAGGAGGAACTAAAAGTCCTGTTGCTGCCCAAAGATCCCAATGACGAAAAAAATATCGTATTGGAAATCCGCGCCGGCACCGGCGGCGACGAAGCCACTCTCTTCGTGGCTGAGATGTTCCGCATGTACACCCGATACGCGGAGACGCAGCGCTGGAAAGTCGAGGTCCTTTCCACTTCGGAGTCGGGCGTTGGAGGGCTAAAAGAAGTCATTGCCATCATCGAAGGGGATCGCGTTTACTCCCGGCTCAAATATGAAAGCGGAGTGCATCGGGTGCAGCGTGTTCCTCAAACCGAGCAGCAGGGACGGGTCCACACCTCGGCGGTAACCGTGGCGGTGCTGCCGGAGGCCGAAGACGTGGACATTAAAATCGAGCCCAAAGACCTGCGCGTTGATACTTTCTGTTCCTCGGGTCCAGGTGGCCAGTCCGTAAACACGACTTATTCGGCAGTTCGGGTCACCCACCTGCCAACGAACACTGTGGTCAGCTGTCAGGACGAGAAATCGCAAATCAAGAACCGCGAGAAAGCCATGCGCGTGCTGCGTGCCCGCCTGTACGAGGTGGAAATGCAGAAACAACAGGAGGCGCTGGCCAAAGAACGCCGTGCCATGGTGGGCAGCGGGGACCGCAGCGAGAAGATCCGCACTTATAATTTCCCGCAGAACCGCGTAACCGACCACCGTATCGGGCTTACCCTGCATCAGCTCGAAAACGTCATGGACGGCAAACTCCAGCCCCTGATTGACGCCTTGATTGCGCATTACCAGACCGAAAAATTGAAGCAAGAAACCGCTGCGGTCCGTTAAACCCAAGCTTCCGGCTCGCGAATTAGAAGAAGATCGTCCCTCGGTGTTGAAATAACCTCATGCAGCTTCGGGACGCCCTGCAATCGGCTGTCAAGCGCCTGACTAACGCGCATATAGGCTCGCCCCGCCTCAACGCCGAACTCCTGCTGATGTTTGTCCTGAACTGCGATCGGGCATACCTCTACGCCCACGGCGAGCGCCCGCTTGTCGCGGGCGAATTGCTCAGCTACGACGAAGCCTTGGCGGAGCGCGCACGCGGGGTACCCGCCCAGTACATCACCGGCCATCAGGAATTCTGGGGCATGGACCTTGTGGTCACGCCGGCGGTGCTCATTCCCCGCCCAGAAACCGAGCATGTCATCGAAACCGTCTTGGAGTTGGCCAAGGCCGGAGCGCAGACGCCCAACAATCTTCGAATCATTGACGTTGGTACAGGCTCGGGGTGCATTGCGCTGGCTTTGGCCAGGGAGCTGCCCGATGCCGAGATTCACGCCACCGACATATCTGGAGCGGCGCTGGAGATTGCTCGCGCCAATGCCTCCCGCCATCAGCTTGATACGCGGATTCACTTTCACGAAATCGACCTGCTTGCGGGTTTAACGGGGCAATTCGACTTTGTGGTTTCGAATCCGCCGTATGTCGGTGAATGGGAAGCCGACACGGTGGAGGCGCAGGTCCGCAAGTTTGAGCCCAGACATGCCGTGTTTGGTGGCCAGACCGGCTTGGAGATTATTCGTGATCTGACTCCACAGGCGCATCGGGTCCTCAAACCCGGTGGGTGGTTGGTAATGGAGATCGGCCACTCCAGCTACGAGCAAGTCCGCGAGGCCCTAAAAAAATGGCAAGAGGTGCGCGCCACAAAAGACTTGCAAGGAATTCGCCGAGTCATAGCAGCACGAAGATAATCCCGATCGGCCGTATAGGGAATAGCTCTGAGATCTTGTAAAACCACCCGAGGCACCCATCCAGCGGCAGCCAGTCGCCCCCGGTCGCTCTATGGTTCTTTAGAACTAAGATTGTCCGGCAAGACAGCAGGCACAATAGTTGACTAGTACTCTGGTTTAGCGACTTTCCCTAACTCTCGCCAAGCCTCTCTTCCCTCGCATTTGCAACTACCTACAGTGAGCATTGGGCAGGATGTTGGACAACGCACCATAGGGTCAAAATCTAAGTAGTACTACGGTCTTTCGTCTAGTTCCAAATACCCAGAAACCGACATACAATCTGCTCACCTCAAGGCCGAACAATTCATTTTCACGCAAAGCGTTTCCCCCGAATAGCGACGCTTTAGGGAGGAACACGTGCGCAACACACTTGCAACGTCAGTCCTGCTCGCCTTGTTCGTTTCAAGTTCATTCGGGTTAAACCAGATAGTTCCTGTTCCGAACACAACCCTGGCAGCCCAGCTCGCCAACAACACCAGCGCAGCCAACAGCTTCGCCACACAGAGCAACGGCAATATGGGCGCGACCAATGTCAGCAAGATAGACATCAGAACGCTGCTTTACCCTGGCGCCACCACCAAGATATATGCCCATCTGATGCTATGGTTCGGGGGAACCAACCACATGAATGTCGGCTATTCCTCCACCAGCCCGGCGCAGGTGCACAAACAGATTGTGGACATGATCAGCCGCGGAATTTCAGGCGTCATGATTGATTGGTATGGTCCTGGAAACCTCGAGGACCAGGCCACCAAGCTGGTGATGGCGGAGGCTGAAAAGCATCCCGGGTTCAGCTTCGCGATCGTGATCGATAAAGGTGCGATCAAGAATGGCTGCTCAGGTTGTACGGCGCAGCAAGTGCTCGTCAACGAGCTGAACTATATTGCTCAGACCTATTTCCCATCACCGGCATACATGCGTCTCAACGGCCGGCCACTGGTCACCAACTTCGACATCGACCTTCACTACACTATTGACTGGACCGCTTTGGCGGGAATCATTCCCGGTAGCCCGGTATATATCTTCGGTAATAGCCCCGGCTTCACCCACAACATGACGAGTGGCAGCTATGGCTGGGGGCCGAGCAGCTCGAGCTATGGGCAACCCTACTTGAGCACTTTCTACACAACCGGGCAGGCCCATCCCAGCCTTCATACTTTTGGCTCGGTGTTCAAGGGCTTCAATGACACCCTGGCCTCCTGGACCAAAAACCGCATCAGCGGACAACAGTGTGGCCAAACCTGGTTGAACACTTTCGCCAAGATCAGAAGCCTGTACAACTCCACCCGCCCGCTTGACGCTGTGCAACTGGTCACCTGGAATGACTACGAGGAAGGGACCGAGATCGAGTCTGGAATAGACAACTGCCTGAGTGTTTCGGCTTCAGTGTCTGGCACAGCGCTGAATTGGACAATCTCGGGAAATGAAAACACCCTCGACCACTACAGTATTTACATTTCTCTGGATGGACAAAACCTGATGCGGCTAACCGACGTAGCCACCGGTAACCGCTCTCTTAACCTGGGTTCATATAACCTGGCAACTGGAAGTTACAAGGTGTTCGTGCAGGCGGTAGGAAAGCCGTCGTTGCGGAACCATATGTCCCGGGCAGTAACTTACGCCGCGAACGGCTCAGGCCTTGCAGTCGCGGCGGCACCCTCGAGCTTGAGTCTAACTCCAGGTCAATCCGGGAAGCTGCAGATCACGGTTTCATCATCCGACGCCGCCAGCGCGCCGGTTTCACTTTCCTGCTCTCAGCTTCCGGTGGGAACGAGCTGTGTCTTCTCGCCTGCTTCCGTGCTGCCTGGCCGCGCTGCTGGACTTACCATCACCACCTCACACACACAAGCCGCTAACTTAGCGCCAGGACTGGTATATGCACTATCAATGCCGGGATTCGGTCTCGTAGGCTTGGTGCTCACAGGAAGCCGCAAGCAGCGGATGCGGGTTTTGCTCGGTGCCTTGCTGCTGGTTTGTGTCCTGCTTTGCTCTTGTGGCGGAGTGGGGGCCAGCAACGCCAGCGCCAAATCGGGCCAGCTGCCGACTCCTGCCGGGACCTTCAGCTTCATGGTGAACGCAGTTTCGGGGTCGTCCCGAAACTCGGTTCCGGTTACATTACGAATTATCTAGTCCTGAGCCTACCCTAGAACCCCTGAACCTGAAAAAGGGAGCGCCCCCAGGGCGCTCCCCTTTTTGTCTGTTGCCGGCCTAGAACTTCACTGCCCCGGAGATCTGGTTTCGGAGGCTGGGCTTGCCCACCGCCTGCACCAAAATGCTGTGGCCAGTTCCAGGTTTGATCCCATTCCCCGCAACATCGAAGGAACGCGTACCCGCCGGAACGCTGGCTAATGCATGCATGTGCTCGCCGTTGGTCGTGCTCCAGATTTCGTAGTGATCCACTGTGCCCTCATCGCCCTGCAGGGTCCACTGAATGCTCCCGCCGGTTGCGCGCGCGCGAACGCTGACGCAATTGTCAATCCCGGATTCGATCTCGGTACCTTCCTCGTAGTCGTTCCAGGTGACCAACTGGATCCCGGCAAGTTGAGAGCTCTGAGAGTAGAACTTTCCGATCTCGTCCAAGGTTTTCAACCAGGTTTGCCCACACTTTTGATTCACAACCCGCCGCTGGCTCCAGCCGGAGATTGTGTCGTTGAATCCCTTGTAAGCGCTTCCAATTACCGTGTGGTCCGCGTGTTCCAAGCCGGCCGCATAGAATGAATCCAGGTAGTTCTGCCCCCAATCCTGAGGGTTTCCCGGGGTAATGTTTACCCATCCGAAGCCGCCGTTGGTCTGAGGGTATTGAAAGCCCACTGCGTTGCGGAAAATGAATACCTGGTCCTTTCCCACCGCGGCCCGTACCGCGTTCCAGTCCACAGGGTATATCTCCAGCCCGAAGAAGAACACCACCGGGCGTCCGCCGATGGTCATGTAAGCGTGAGAACCCTGGTACTTACGAGCGATATGCTTCACATCGGAAATCACCTGCTTGGTGATGCTGCACCCGGGTTTCTTGGCGCAAACCAGCGGCCCGCCATTTCCATCCTCCATGATCGCAAACTGGAAGTCATTGCGCTGGCTGGCATCCTCCATTACCGCGGCGGTGGCCGTCTCTTCGTGCTGATGGCTTGGGTCGGTTCCATACCAGTCCACGATGGCGCCCTGGATCCCGCGGCTTTGCATATCGTCGAGCTGCCTATGCACCTGTTTAGGGTCAGCGGAGTTGTATCCAACGTCCATGTGGCGGGAAGTTCCGAACCACACCATCAGGTGGGCGTAAATCCGGGTGCTGGCCGGGACGTTTAACTGGCTGCGGACCGATACCTTGCTCACATTCTTTGGCTCGATATTCCCGTTGCGCTGGGTCCGAAAGCTGCTGGCGGCGCTCGTATTGTTGCTGACCAGGTCGGTCAGCGAGAGACCAGTGGGAAGAGGAGCAGATGCGGCCAGAGCCCGGGGGGAACTCGAGGACGCACTGCCACCACACGCCGTCAGCGCAAGCACGCAAGAAAACAAAAACATACATAATGCTTTTTGCAATGGATTCCTCCAATCGGGATCGAGATACGCGGTGAGGAGCAGCCGTTCAGGACGGCGGCAACCGCTTTGGCTTGCTGTTGTGTTATCTGGAGGGTAACCAGCTCTGGAACGAAAAGCAGTCCGGAGAAGCCATCAAGGAAAGTTCCATTTTTTGCTTAGCCTGCCCGCGCGGCAGGCCTTAGGATGGGTATCTTTGAGGTGCAGGCAATGTGTTTCGAAGCGACGGCTGCTGCGCAATCGCAGCGGGCGGGGTTAATATGTAAATTGCTCAATCAAGGCGGACTACCGCCCAGGACCTGCATCTTACTTCAGGGTTAAGCAGATCACCAGAATGAGTGAATCTACGCAGTTCCGAACCCCCAAGCCTGCGCCGACACCTCAGGGAGAATACCTTGCTCGGGTCGAACACACCCTGAGCACCGCCACGGTTGAAGGTCTGCTGCGCAGTACCGCCCGGTTAAGTTCCAGCTTGGACACGAACCAGCTATTAGATTGGCTGCTGGACGATGCATTGACATTGCTGGGAGCAGAGTCAGGCTTTGTGGGGGTGCGCAAAGGAGCAGAGTTGGTCTCGCGCTCCTTTCGTCGCCAACAGGAAGCGTTGCCTTTCGAACGCACATTTCCTCCTGGCCACGGGCTGCCAGGATGGCTGCTGGTGAACAAACGGCCGTATGTAACCAACTCGGCAGCCGAGGATCCCCAGATAAGGCCAGAACTCAACGAGAATTTTAATGTGTGGTCAGCCATGAGTGTCCCTGTCGTTGACCGGCACGAAGAGGTGATCGCGTTTGTCCAACTCCATAACAGACTCGACGGGCGACCTTTTGATCTGGCGGACCAGCACATTCTTATGTTGTTAGCCCAGGGCGCCGCGCTGGCGATTGAGAATGCTTTGACGTACAGGTCAAAGTTGCAACTTGCGGCCATCGTGGACTCCTCCGACGACGCCATTGTCGGAAAGGATTTGCGCGGTATCATCACCAGTTGGAACGCGGCTGCATCGCGTTTGTTCGGTTATGCCCCCGAGGAAATCATCGGTAAGTCCGTTCTGGAGTTGATCCCCCCCGAATTGCACGGCGAGGAGCCCGAGATCCTGCGCAAGCTGGCAGGGGGTTCGAAGATCGACCATTACGAAACGAGACGAGTAAGGAAGAATGGCGAGACCATATACGTCTCGCTGACCATCTCTCCTATCAAGGATACAACGGGCAAGGTAATTGGGGCCTCGAAGATAGCACGCGACATCGGTGAGCGCCGCCAAGCCGATGAGGTTCGATCCAGGCTGGCGGCGATTGTTCAGTCGGCCAGCGATGCCATTATCGGAACGGACCTGAATGGAGTTATCAACAGCTGGAATGAGGCAGCAACCCGCCTCTTCGGGTATAACCCGGAAGAAATTATCGGGAAATCCATTCTCACCCTGATCCCTCCCGAGCTGCATTCAGAAGAATACGAGATCCTGGCCAGGCTGCGGGCAGGAGAACCGATCAAGCATTACGAAACTGAGCGCCTGAAGAAAAATGGCGAACGGGTGCAGGTTTCGCTCACCATCTCACCCGTCCGGGACGCAAATGACCGGGTGATTGGGTCCTCTAAGATCGCTCGTGATATTTCCGACCGCAAGCGGGCCGAAGCCGCGCTGATTCAGTCAGAGAAACTGGCTGCCATTGGGCGCATGTCAGCCGCGATCGCGCACGAAGTAAATAATCCCTTGGAAGCGATCACTAACCTCGGCTATCTCTTGAGTACTCACCCCTCCCTGGATGCGGAGGCTCAGCGTTACGCCAATATGCTGCTGGACGAAGTGTCGCGCGCCAGCCAGATTTCCCGCCAGGTGCTGTCTTTCTATAAGGACACGGCCAATCCGGTGAATGTTGAAATCCCTGAGGTCCTCGATAGCGTGCTGGAATTGTGTACGCCTGCGATTCGCAAAAAAGCCATCCGTATTGAGAGGGAATACCGCGGCCCTGCCAGCGCCTGGGGGCATGCGGCCGAATTTCGGCAGGTATTCGCCAATCTGTTGCTTAATGCCATTGATGCCTTGCGGGTGCGCGGCCAAATCAAAATCCGAGTGGGGCCGCGGCTGGGTAGAGACGGTCAATCTCCGGAGGTGGTGCGCATCACAATAGCAGATAACGGTACAGGTATTCCTCCGGAAGCAATGCGAAAGATATTTGAGCCGTTCTTCACTAGCAAGCAGGGCAAGGGCAGCGGCCTTGGTTTGTGGGTATCTCAAGGGATAATTCGCAAGCACGGGGGCTCGATCCGCGTCCGCAGCTCCACCAACTCCGATCGAAGCGGCACCGTATTCCGGATCCTTTTGCCAATGCGCGCCGCGGCTGTGTAGCCGGTTCCTGACAGAAAAATTGGCCCCGCATCCCGAAACTCTACGCTCCGGGACGCGAGGCCGGCTGAGCTGCCTAACAGTTCAGAACGCCAAGCGCATTCCAAATTCAAGCACGCGCGGAGCGCCCAGAGCGAACACTCCCGTCCCCGGACCAATGCGGTTAAAGCGGGTGGCCCCTGTTATCCCGTTGACCGAGGTCGGTGCGCCGTCCAGCACGCCATTGATTCTCTGGTTAGGAGGATCGAAATTGGCGAAGTTCAGCGCGTTGAACATGGCCACGCTGGGTTCCAATGTCAGCCGCTCGTGCCAGCGGTAAGCCCAACTGATTTTGGCATCCAGCGTTTTCAGGGGAGAGAGTCCTACGTTGCCGCTGGGCGCCAACTTGATGGGCTGAACGTCGCCGCCCAGGGCGACCAACTGTTGCGCGGTGATTACGCCGGCGTTTACCAGGGCCTGGCCCGCCGGCGTAAGTGTTCCCGCAACACTGTTGTTGAAGCCGGTGATTTTGTTGTTGAGCGACCCGGCCGAGACGTCCCTTCCAAAGGCCCCAATATTGGTCCCCGGCAGAATGTCACCCGCCGTGCCATCTCCGGTGAGGTCATTCTTGAAAATGTCTGCCGTGCCAGTGGTCGGAAGGGTAAGGTTTTGCGGCAGAGCGCTGTTGAAGTGTGCGGTGGTGCTCGCCCTGAATCCCAGCGGCAGGTCAATAACGCCGCCGAAGGACAATTGGTGAGGGCGATCCAGGCTGCCTGGACCAAAGTAGCGTAGCGGATTGTTGTTGTCGAAAGCGCCGCCACTAAAGTCTATGTCGTTAGAGGCTGCGCCAACTGCTGCAAACCGAGAGTACGCGTACGAGACGATCAGGTTCGCATGGCGGATTCCCGGCAAGGGACGGTTGATGTCCTGGCGGAACGATGCTTGCAGGGCGTTGTATACCGAGCGTCCGCTGGGGAAGTTAGTAAGCCCCTGGCCGACGTTGGGATTCACCCCCTGGAATGCCGCGGCCGCGCACGGAGTGCCGCCGCAGAGCGAACCGCCGGAGTCAAGACCATTACCGGCATAATCATCAATGGTGGCGCCATTGGTAATGGCGCAGTTTATTCCTGGCAGCCCCGCTCCACAACCAAATTGAGTATTCGTCGCCGTAATGGCGGCATTGGCGTTGGCTACGTTCAGGAAACGTGCATCGCCGACGTGGTTCACATCCCAGAAGAGCAGACTGTGAGTTACGACGTTGCGTACAAAGTCCACGCTCAACACCGTGCCTTGCCGCAGTTCACGTTGCACGCCGATGTTCATCTGTACCGACCGTGGTGTTTTATAGTTGGGCGCAAAGAAAGTCACGCCGTTGATGTTGGGTGAAAAAGCAAGCGTATTGCCGATGAAGCTGAGGTTCTCCTGTGGTCCGGCCGCAGCCACCGCCTGCTGATACTGTTGCTGTGCCGCGCCGATTTCGTTCGCAACTTGGCCGATCGGCTTGCCGCAAAAATCAGGTGTGAGGCTCTTGCCACCCGGCAGCGGTACGGGGAGGTTGGTGCCACCAAAGCAGGCTACCCCGGTGCTGAAAAACAGTCCTTTCTGAAGTCGTCCAGGACGGTCAAACAGGACGTTGTTGAAGATGTCGTTTTCATAGAACAACCCGATGCCCGCGCGGATCGAAGTCTTGCCGTTCTTCCACGGGTCCCAGGCTATCCCCAATTGCGGAGCAAAGTTGAGGTTCGGCTGGTTGACGCGATTTCCCAACCCAGGGGCGAATTGGTTGAGAACCGGAATCGGCGGAAGGTCTGCATCCGAACGCCCGGTATCGCGAACGTACCTTAACCCAGCATTCACCGTGAGGTTGGGTTTCACCTTCCAGGTGTCTCCTACATACCAGGAGAATCGCGTGTCAAAGAGCCCACCAGCAGGCCGGCCAAACGACGGAATCTCAGTGCTGAAGCCCTGACCGTTGCCCATCAGCACAAACTGTGCAGGATAGTTCAACGGATTAGTATCACCCCCAGCGCAGCCATTGAATGGCATACAAATCGCTGGATTGTAGTCGGTGGCCTGGGAATTTACGGCTGGCGCGATTCCGAAGAACGAAAAGAAAGCATTGCCCAGAATTTTGTTTACGCCGACGCCGTATCGGAAGATATGCGAACGGAAGGTCTTGCTGCCGTCATACTTCAACTGTTTGTCACTCTGGAACGTCTGCTGCGGCGCCAGGATGTTGGGCCCTGAGCAAAACGCTTCCTGGCCGCGAGTACAAGTAAAATCCGGGAAGGTCGGGCCGATAGTGAGTGTAATCGCAGGAGCTGGATTGAAGATGCTCGAGCCGCCTACTGCATCGGCAATGGCATTACGGAACTTCGTGTATCCCGCGCGAATGCTGTGCGTATACGAGCCGGTGCTGAAGTCGAAGCCGGCAGCGTGCACGGGCGCGTGGTCCACGTTCGCGAACGGCGAGAAGGTATTGGGAACGAAGCCCGCAACGTTGCGGTTCTGGTCGTAGGAAAAACGGTAGAACAGGTGATAATTGTTGGGACGCACCTGCCAATCCAGCTTGGCGATCCCCATGGATTCACGAAATGGCGAGGCGAAGCTGCCGCTGGGGAACGATCCTCCGGAAAGGGCCCGGCCGGAGAGAACGCGCACGTTAACGTCCTGCTTGGTACGCTCCGCGTCAACATAGTAGAAGAGCTTGTTCTTGATGAAAGCTCCCCCGAAACTACCTCCATATTGATGACGTTGGAAGGGTTCGCCGCCGGTCACCTGGTTGGCCGCCGCTGCGGCGTCGCGGAACAGGTAAAACCCGCCGCCGTGGATAGTGTTGCTGCCCGACTTGGTGGTCACATTGATCGCTCCCGATGAGGTGAGCTCGGTAGAAAGATCAAGCGACGACTGGCTGATTCCAAACTCCTGAATCGCGCTGGCGGGAATGTTTTGCGTGGTGGTGCCCACGTTTT
Organism: Terriglobales bacterium; assembly: GCA_035651655.1. Classification (NCBI taxonomy): domain Bacteria; kingdom Pseudomonadati; phylum Acidobacteriota; class Terriglobia; order Terriglobales; species Terriglobales bacterium. The sequence goes on along the minus strand of DASRFG010000001.1, from coordinate 179,196 downwards.
CATCGCTGATGTCAATGCCATCCACCTCGATGCGCGAGGTGCGGCCTTCACGTCCCCCAAAAGAAACCGCGGAGTAACCGTTCTTCGTGGGATCGAAGTTTCCTCCATCCTGGATCTGCACACCCGGCTCGAGCTGTGCCAGATCAATGAAGTTGCGGCCATTGATAGGAAGTTGGTCAATCTGCTGTGCGTTAAGCACACCCTGCAACGTCGCCTGCTCGGTGTTCACCTGCACCGCGGACCCCTCAACCGTTACCTCTTGTGCAGCTTGGCCGACCTGCAGCCTGGCGTTTCCGGCGGTCACCACTCCGACCTGCACCGTGAGTTTAAGCAGTTGTGTGCTGAATCCTTCTTTCTCGATTTTCACTGAGTACTCGCCAGGAATTAGTGCGCCGGAGGAGTACGATCCGGTACCTGTTCCGGTAAGCTGGACAGTCTGGCCAGTGGCATTGTTGTTGATAGTTATCTTGGCGCCAGGGACGACGGCGCCCGACGAATCGGTGATCGTTCCCTGGATGCTGCCCGTCTGAATCGTGGCCTGAGCGGCTGCCGGTTCGCCAAAGATGGCAATAACCACCAACAGCAGAATAAAGGTCGCAATCAGTTTCAATAACAAATTTGTGTTTTTCATCCCGTTCCCTCTGGGCCGCCGATTTACGTGGGAAGGCCTGCCTTGATGTAGGCAGTTACCCTGCCGCGTTCTCGGGTCTCTGTGTCTAGGTGGGACGCGCCCACGTGGCGGAGTTCTCGAAAGTTAGGAATTGATTGTGAGTCGTTGCAGGGAGGGGATGGAGGAATGCGAGTTGCGTCTAAGAAAGCGGCGTACAAGTACAGTTTCTTGTATTTTCGCAGGGACCAGATACCAGTAAAAATAGTGTTGTGATCGATTACCCAGACGCTAAATCCAACCGACTTATCTTCTGGTGAGCACAGACAAATAGGCCTGCCAGGGACCAACTTCTTCGTTGAAACGTTTGGCCAATACGCGGCTGATTTGGTTGATATGAGTCATGTCGTGCACCACCCAGGTAGAAATCAGTTGACCCAAAGTCACGGGCCCAAGTTCAGGGTGCATTCCTCGTAATTTGAGATCGGCTGAGGTAAGTTTCAGGCGCGTTAAAACCGCCAAATTCTTTCGCCGCAATTTTGCGAATTCCCGCAGAAGCTGTTTCATACTCTTTCCCTGACTTGCCTTGAATTGTGCGCTGCGGTCAAAGGGTGTAAAAGGCCGGCTCTCTCCGGACTTTAAGATGATCTGCAGGCGCGGGATCCAGTCAGTGAGTTCTCCGTGGATAAGGTGCCCGATCACATCGTATGCGCTCCACGTGGACTCGCCTTCGTTACAGTGCAGCCAAACGTCTGGAAGCCCGCTGAGCATGGCGGTGAGCGCTTTCGGTGTCCTCTTAAGGACTTCCACCGATTCGGAGATTATTTCCGGCTGCATGGGTTTCACCTCTTCTGGAGCGATCGGTGCCATCTAGATTGCAATTCTGGATCAGAAGAAGCAGAAAAAGTAATAGCGAAACTGCGGACAATAACAGTTAGTACGGTGAGAAGCTCAACGTCTTATCGGAAGTTTCTACCCACACCCGCGCGTACTCGGTGCGGCCATTCACTTCCACGATCGCTACTACCCCGCTTCCGCCCCTGGGGTGGAGCATGGCAAGGATTTTATGATTGTGAACCAGTCCCCATTCTCCGCCCGGCCCCCAATCGGTGTGGAATTCATTGTAGGGATAGCGTGCGTAACGTTCTGGGTGTTGCTCCCAGTTGGGGTCGTGCATCCAGATGCCGTACGCGGTTTTGTAGTCCTGTTTCTCCAAGGCGGTGAAGAAACGGTCCACGATGCGCTTTTCCGGATAATAGCGATTCAGGTAAATCAAGGCCCCTAATACGAGGGCAACGGTAATGATGATCGCGATTTTGATCTTACGGCGGCGTTCCTTCACCGGATCGTAAACCGGGGCGTCTAGCAGGCTCATGTCTTACCAGAATAACGGATTGGGCAGCCTTAGTGGGAGTTGAGACCGAATTGCGGCCGCCGCTCGGTACCGACGATCACATGCCATCGTAGTTTGGGCCGCCGCCGCCCTCGGGTGGGACCCAGGTGATGATCTCGTAAGGATCCATGATGTCGCAGGTCTTGCAATGCACACAATTCGAAGGGTTCAAGCTAATGCGTTTACCACAAGAGACGGCAGGATCTTCCACCATCTCGTACACGTTTGCCGGACAGAAGTGTTGGCAAGGATTGCCATACTCCTGCACGCATCGCGCGTTGCAGATGTCAGTGTCGTGGATGACCAGATGGGCGGGCTGGTCTTCTTCGTGTTTGGTGCCGGAGTGATATAGGTCGGTCAGTTTGTCGAAAGTAAGCTTGCCGTCACCTTTGGCATTCCCTAACAAATGCGCCTCGCCGCCGCCGTCCGGCGGGAGTTCCGACAACTTCTTGAGCCGCCGATGACCGGCGTGGGCTGCATAACGCGCGTGCAGGCCGCGTCCGCCGGTGACCTGCTGGAGGGCAGCGTGAAACATGCCGTGCCAGAAACCGTGCTCGAATCCTTGATGAAAATTGCGGACCTTCCAAAGTTCGTCTTTGATCCAGCTGCTGTCGACGGCACGGCCATAACCTGCGAGTGTAGTCGCTGAAAAATCGTTCTTTAGCATCCCCGCAAAAGCCGTTTCGGCGGCGAGCATGCCGCTCTTAATAGCGAGGTGAATACCCTTGAGCCGTTGCGAATTGAGGAACCCAGCAGAGTCGCCGAGGATCATCCAGCCATTGCCGCTCACGGGCGGAACCGACCACCAGCCGCCGTAGGGCAGCGACTTCGCGCCGTACCGGACCATCTTGCCGCCTTCGAGAAGGCCCTTCACAAATGGATGTCGCTTAAACTCCTGCAGTACGCGTTGGGGGTCGAGGCGGGGATCGGGATAATCGAGTCCGGTCACGAATCCAAGCGAGACGATGTTGTCTTTCCCGCCGTAGATCCAAGCCCCGCCGTATTCTTTGGAAGTTAGCGGCCAGCCCATGGTGTAGATCACCTGGCCAGGCGCAACCCGGCCCGCCGGTATTTCCCAGAGTTCTTTAATTCCTTGGCCGTAAGTCTGGGGATTGCGATCACGATCGAGTTGGAACCGCCCGATGAGCTGCTTAGTCAACGAACCGCGGCTTCCTTCCGCCAGGATGACGACCTTGGCACGCAAATCATACCCGGGCTCAAAGTTTCCTTTCGGTTGGTTGTCCTTGTCCACGCCTTTGTCATCGGTGCGGACCCCGAGCACGCGGTCGCCTTCAACTAGCAACTCCGACCCGGCAAAGCCGGTGAAGATGGTGATGCCGGCCTCCTCGACCTTTCCACCCAGCCATTTCACAAAGCGGTTCAGCGAGATGACATAGTTGCCGTGGTCGCGCAAGGGCGGGGGCGTAACCGGAAACTTGAATTTGGAGTGGCGGCTGAGGAAGTAGACCGCTTCCTGGCTGACTTCCGCGTCGAGAGGCGCTTCTTTCTCGAATCCGGGTAGCAGTTCGCGCATGGAGCGCGGATCGAGGAGCGCGCCGGACAGACAGTGCTGCCCGATTTCGCGCGCTTTCTCCAGGACGTAAATATTCTCTTTGCTCAGTGGACTGTCTGGATTTTTGCCATTGTGATTATCAATCAGTTGCGAGAGACGCAACGCGCAAGCCATTCCTGCAGGGCCGCCGCCGACGATGACCACATCGGCTTCCATTTGCGGGCGAGTGACGTTGGGGAGCGGCTGCCGAAACAGGAGCACGCTCACGCACCCGCCTTCGCCTTCTTGATCGCCTCAATCAGGGGCGGAACGATGTCGAACAAATTCCCAACGGCGGCTAAATCTGCAACCTCGAAGATCGGCGCCTCAGAATCTTTGTTGATGGCGACAATGGTGCGCGATCCCTTCATGCCCACGATATGCTGGATGGCGCCACTGATACCCAGCGCTAAATAAAGTTTGGGCGCGACGGTCTGGCCAGAGGAGCCAATCTGGCGGTCCATGGGAAGCCAGCCCGCATCGCAAATGGGCCGCGAAGCGGCGATCTCGCCGCCCAGTGCCTCAGCGAGTTGCTTGGCAAGCTCGATGTTCTTCTGCTCTTTTATGCCGCGGCCGACAGCCACAATAATCTCTGCCTGGGTGAGGTCTACCGCTTGCTTCGCCTCTTTGAAGACCTCATGGGGGCGATTGCGAACAGTACCCTCGGGAATCTGGATGGTTACCGTTTCGATAGGTGCAGCGGCAGAGCCGGCCTTTACCTGGTCGCCGCGGAAGGCGCCATTCTGAAAAGTGGCGAACCATGGCGGTTCTCCGGAGAAAGAAACGTCAGCCGCAAATTTCCCCTGAAACATTTGGCGCGTAAAGAGCAGTTTTCCGCCTTCGTGTTTGTAGCCGATGCAATCGCTGATCAGCGCCCGTTTGAGAGCGGCGGCCAGTTGGGGAGCGAAATCGCGCACCTGATAGGTGTGCGGCATCAGCACCAGGCGCGGCTGGTGCGAGGCCAAAAATTGCTTCAAGGCAAAAACGTAAGCATCCGGCGTGTACGGTTCGAGAGCGGGAGACTCGATCGCATAAACTTTTGCTAGTTGTTTGGCGGCAATTTCGCTGGCCAAACCGCTCGCCCCTTTGCCGAGCACCGCCGCTTCCAGTGTCCAGCCCATGTCTGCCGCAATTCCTTGTCCGGCGGTGAGCGTCTCCCAGGAAACGCGGTTCAGTTTGCCTTCGCGTTGTTCGACAACAACCAGGATGGTGTCAGCCATTCAGATCTCTTAATAGAAAGTTACACACACTGCTTCGTAAGCTACTTACGTGTTTCGTCGCACACCGCATGCACGCCGTCCGGGCCTCACAGCACCCGGACCTGGTTGCGAAGCTTCTCAACCAGTTTCTTTGCGATTTCTGCGGGCGAGCCCTCTAGCATTTCGGTATTTTTGGTTTTTTCCGGGACATATAGTTTCTCGATTTTCAGTCCATTCGGGCCAAGCGCGCTCTGCACCTCGCCCATGCTTACTTTCCGCAACGGTTTGTTCTTGGCTTGCTTGATGCCAATCAGCGTTGCATAGCGCAACTTGTTGATACCTGATTGAATAGTGAGCACCGCCGGCAACGGCATGTCTACAAACTGGAAGAATCCGGCTTCCAGTTCGCGCTTTACTCGAATGCCGGAGTCAGATTTCTCGATTTGCATGATGATGGTCGCGTGCGGCCAACCGAGCAGTTCGGCCAATATCACTCCGGTCTGAGCGTAGCCGTAATCGTCTGACTGCAGCCCGGTAAAAATCAGGTCGAATTTCTCTTCGCGAATGGCGGCCGCTATGGCGCGAGAGGTGTTGAAGGCGTCGAGTCCAACGAAGCCCGCGTCCTCAAGGTGAATAGCCCGGTCGGCGCCTTTGGCCAGGGCCCCCCGGAGAACCTGCTGGGCGCGTGCCGGACCTGCGGTAATCACGACCACTTCGCCGCTATGCTTTTCTTTCTGGCGCAAGGCCTCTTCCAGCGCGTAAGCGTCGGGTTCGTTCACTTCGTAAGAGACGTCTTCCCGAATCCAGGCGCCGCTCTCATTGAGCTTGAGCGGCGCATCCTTTTGCGGGACCTGCTTCATGCAGACCAGAATCTTCAACCATCACCCCGTGTTACCCGGCAGCCAGTCCGGAGCGAATCACACTCTGAACTGCGTCGGCGTCGGTGGAAAACTATTCAGTATAGATTAACGATGGGGAGAACGAAAAACTGCTGCCCAACCTGCGCTCAGCGAAGCGACAGGCCAGCCTACTCCGTAAAAACTACGGATTGCACCCCAGAAATTTCGAAGCGCTTGCGGCAGCGGGGGTTGTTGCAGGCGATAACATCGTCACGGCGGAGCATGTAGGAGCGGGCCTTGGCGAAGCGGGCACGATCTCGTTCGTCAGCGCCTCTGGGGAGCTGCTTCTTCTTGTTGCGCACAAACCAGCCGAGGGCGTATTCCCCCGTCTGCTTGCAATGCGGGCAGTTCAAATTGGCTGGTTTGGTTTCCAGCCGCTCGTCGAAAAAGTCGCGCTCTTCCAATCCCATGCGGTCCGCACCGACAATCGAACACCGTAGCAGCCAGGATTATTGCATAATTGCAGCGTTAATGTAGCAGCGGGACACAGCTCACTTCGCCCTCGACATTGACTATGGCAAGGAAGCGAAAACAAAAGTTCCGGGCCGTAAAGGCCGTTAAAGCAGCGGCCCGGGAGCACGTGGGCATGCCCCCACCGACCCGGCGGGTGGAGCAGCGCATAAAGAAAAATCTGGAAAAGCATAAGCCCACGTTGGAGAAGCTGTTGGAGGATGAGTAGTCGTTTCGGTTGTCTAAAGAACTGAACCTCACCGCGAAGGGGTTTCATCGTAAGGTATGTTGTTGTTGCTCAGACCCGGCCCCACGGAGGCTTTCATCACTATGACCGACTTTGTTCCCACCCAGCGCACGCAGGTAAAGCGTCTTGCCAAACGTGGAGTGTACGACCGCAAGACGGTGTACCAGATCCTGGATGAGGGATTCATCTGCCATGTGGGATTCGTGTCAGAGGGGCACCCGGTTGTGATTCCGACGGGCTACGGCCGCTCCGCAGACACACTTTACATTCACGGCTCGGCCGCCAGCCGGATGCTACGCGGCGCCGCCAGCGGAATAGAAATCTGCATAACCGTCACTTTGGTGGACGGATTGGTACTGGCACGATCGGGTTTCCATTCATCAATGAATTACCGCTCGGTCGTAGTCTTTGGAAAAGCAACCATGCTCCAGGATCCGGCAGAGAAGGCGGAGGCGCTGCGTACTTTCTCTGAACACGTAATGCCGGGTCGCTGGGCAGAGATCCGCCCGCCCAGCCCGCAGGAACTCAGCGGAACCATCGTCCTGGCCGTTCCTCTGCAAGAGGCGTCCGCCAAAGTACGCACTGGACCACCGCTCGATGATGAAGAAGATTACGCTATGCCGGTGTGGGCGGGTGTCCTTCCCTTAAAGATGGTGCCAGGAGAGCCGATTGCTGATCCGCGGATGAATCATCCCACGGCAGTCCCGGATTACGTCCGCACTTACAGCAGAGGCAACAATGGGCGCGGCGGAAGGGTTGACGGCAGAAGGCATTAACGTGAGCGTTAGCGAGCTGCAGCTCTCGATATAGAATGCAGCTCACGAAAGCCAACTCTGCTGCAATTCTCGGCAGCAAACCTTCAGACGACTTCCGCATCTCTTAGGACAGCCCACCTTTATAGGCTGGGAAAAGACACCGTGGATTTCAGGAGGCAGTCATGAAGGCATTTCTATTTGGGTTGGGTGTGGGAGTCGGACTGGGTATTCTGTTTGCTCCCATGAGCGGGCAGGAGACCCGTGACCAGATCGCAGAGCGGGCCAGTGACCTGGCTAGTTCGGCGCGGGAAAGCGTGGAATCGGCGCGCGAGACCATTGATCAGGGCCGTGAGCGGGTGAAGCGTGGCGTCACCGCATTGCGCGATGTGGCTACCGGCGAACGGCAACGCGCCACCGGTACCGAGTCTCCCTCGGGAGTGTAACTCCCTTATAATTAACAGATTAGCAGGCCGGAGAACCCGGCCTGCGTTCCCTTGAGCAGATTTCAAGCGTGCGTCGCCCGGAAAGTCTTGAGGCATCTGCGCGCAGTCTCCAGCTCGGAAAACCTGCTGCCTTCCTGCTCGACCAGGTAATACTCAGTTCCGCCCACCGTCTCGGCTGCCTTAAAAATGTTCTTCCAGTCGGCTGCCCCTTCTCCAAACAAGACCTTGTAATCTTTGTTGGGCGACCAGTCTTTGCAATGAAGGGAGCGTATTCTTCCCGGGTTGCTGCGAATCCAGGCGACGGGATCCGATCCTGCCTTTAAACACGTGCCCACATCGAGTTGCAACGCGACTGAAGGTTTGGTCGCTTTCGCTATTAGCTCAATCGGGCGTTGGCCTTCGATGGGAGTGAACTCGGCTTCATGATTGTGATAGCCGGCCTTCAGCCCTGATGGTTCTAATTGATCGGCAGCACGGTTCAGCAGGTCGGAGATAGGGTTCCACTCAGACAAGCTGGCCTTTTTGTCAGAATAGGCAAGTACCGCGTACTTGGTCCCTAAAATCAAATTCAGGTCCCGCACTCGACTGAGGTTTTTGGGACTGAAATACTCTTCGTCATTATGGGTTGAATAACAACGCACGCCGAGGTCATCCAGTAACTTCCTGATCAGCTTGGTTCGGTCTTCGCTCCATTCGAAGTAGGGAGCGTAAAATTCCACGCATTGATATCCCATCCGCGCGACGGCGCGCAGAGTAGCCTCGGGATCACGCTTCAATTCCACGCGAACGGAATACAGTTCCAAGCCAACAGGCAGCGATGTGGCCGTGTGTTCACGAAAGGCCCAGGGAAGCATCGCTGACAGTGCAATGAACGAACGGCGTGAGAGGTGGCTTGACATGGCAGAATCCTACTCGAGAATGGCAAGATTTTCAGTCCCCGGGTTGGAACCACTCGCCTGTGCCTTCCTTGACACTCCTGCGCGCGGGCCGATATCCTTTAAGTTTGCTGCCTGGATAGTAGGCGCCTCTGAGCCGGGGCATCCCAGCGATGGCCGGGATGGCTAAGCGGTTCCCGCGGGCCTTATGGTAGTGGTTGGAGGCGTGCGGGGGTTTCGGATGTTCATCAGTCTCCACGAATTAGGGCTTCACCACCTCGACTTCCAGGAAGAGTTTCGCCCAGACACGCTCGATTTGGGCCCGGACGTGCGTCAGCGCATGCCGCTCAAGAGTTCGGGACGGGCGCAGTTGGTGGAAGAGCACCATGGCCGTCGTGGAACGCTGGAAGACATCCGAATAGCAGGCGATCTCTCCACTGGCGTGGAGTTGTTTTGCGCCCGCTGTTTGGAGCCGGTGGTGCACAATATTCAGCGGGACTTCGATCTGTTGTATCGCCCGCAGGGCGCTGACGCGGGAGTTAAAGAAGCCGCTGTGCAAAGCACGGAAGCTGAGATCAGCTATTACACTGGCGAAGGCCTGCTGTTGGAAGATGTACTGCGCGAGCAGGTACTGCTTTCCGTTCCGCTCAGGGTATTGTGCCGCGAGGACTGCCGCGGGTTATGTCGGCATTGCGGCAGGAACCTTAACGTAGAACAATGCTCCTGCGTCGAGCAGCCCGATGATCCGCGCTGGTCGGCGCTGAAAGAAATCAAAAATAAGCGGCAGCACTAATCGCAGCCCGCAATACTGAGGATTGAATGGCAAACCCAAAACGAAGACATTCCCAACGGCGCACGTCAACCCGGCGCGCGCACGATCATCTTACGGCACACTCGCTCTCTGAGTGCCCGAACTGTCACGAGAAGAAAATGCCGCACCGCGCATGCCCCAAGTGTGGTTACTATAAGGGCCGTGAAGTCCTGGAAGTCGAAGAGGCAAAATAGCTCTGATCTAGCCAGATGCCAACCGTCATAGCGGTGGACGCGATGGGTTCGGACCGTGCCCCCAAGCCTGAAGTCGAGGGCGCGATTCAGGCGGCGCGGCATCTCGGAATCCACGTTCTCCTGGTGGGACGCGAGCCGCAAGTCCGCGCGGAGCTTGACCACCACCACCTTGCCGCTGGGCTTCCCATTGACATTGTGCATGCCAGCGAAGTAATCACCATGCAGGACAAGGCTTCGCAGGCAATCCGCTCTAAGCGGGATTCCTCCATGCGAGTCGGTCTGCGTCTGGTGCGCGAAGGCCGCGCCGCTGGATTCATTACCGCCGGAAATACCGGAGCGGCGATGGCGACCGCGAAAATGGTCTTAGGCGCGCTGCCGGGAGTGGATCGTCCGGCGCTCGCCGCCGTCTTTCCGACGGCTCCCGGGACTGCCGCGATTCTGGTGGATGTTGGAGCGAACGTAGATTGCAAGCCGCAAAACCTCGAACAATTCGCCATCATGGGCGAAATCTATTCTCGGAGTATCTTCGGCAAGCGGCAACCCCGCGTGGGCTTGCTTTCCATCGGCGAGGAAGAGACCAAAGGGAACGACCTGACCCGCGAGGCCTATGAGCTGTTGAAGCATCTTCCGATTTATTTCATCGGAAACGTGGAGGGCCGGGACCTCTATAACGGCCAGGTGGACGTAATTGTCTGCGATGGGTTCGTCGGCAATGTTGCCCTAAAGATCTCTGAGGGCGTGGTCGAGTTGGTGCGGGAGGCCTTGAAGGATTCCCTTCGTTCGACAATTACCCGCCAGGTGGGTGCGCTGCTCTCCCGCAAGGCGTTTATTGATTTCAAAAAGCGCTTGGATTATTCCGAGTACGGCGGAGCTCCGCTGCTGGGGCTGAAAGGCGTTTGCATCGTAAGCCACGGTTCCTCGAATGCGAACGCGATCAAGAACGCAATCAGAGTGGCCTCCGAATTTTCTGAACGGGGCATCAACGCCAAGATTGAACACGAACTGGCAAAGGGCCACACCGTTACCCCTTTGACGCCTGAAACCACCACCGCTAAACCGGTCTAACGATCGCTGAGCCACCATGCCCGAAGATTCCCAGAAAGCTCACAACCCAAGTGGCCACTTGCAGGGGCCGCAGAAGAAACATCTCGCGCCATTGGCATTTTTGTTTCCTGGGCAGGGGTCGCAATCAGTAGGAATGGGGCGGGAACTCGCTGCCATGTACCCGGTAGCACAGCACACCTTCGAGGAAGCCGACGAGGCCCTCAACTTCAAGTTATCCAAAATTTGCTGGGAAGGGCCGGAGGAGAAGCTTCGCCTCACCGAGATTACGCAACCGGCAATTTTGACAATGTCCATAGCCGCATTCCGCGTTTTGCAGGAGAAAGGGATCGTGCCGCAGTACGCCGCCGGCCATAGCTTGGGCGAATACTCGGCACACGTGGCGGCCGAAACTGTGAGCTTCCCCGATGCCATACGCACTGTGCGCAACCGCGGCAAATATATGCAGGAGGCGGTGCCGGTGGGCGAGGGCGCCATGGCTGCGGTGCTGGGGATGTCACTGGAGAAGCTAACCGAGCTTTGTCGCGAAGCCGCACAGGGACAAGTGTGCGAGCCGGCAAATATTAACTCTCCCGAGCAGATCGTGATATCCGGCAGCAAAGCCGCCGTGGAGCGCGCAGCCGAACTGGCCAAACAACGAGGGGCAAAACGCGCCATCCTGCTGCCGGTGAGCGCGCCATTCCATTGCTCGCTGATGCGGCCGGCGCAGGACCGGCTCGAGCCCGACCTTCGAGCGTTGCACCTCGATGATCCCGAGACAGAGGTTGTATGCAATGTTGATGCCGATCTGGTGGAAACCGCTGAGAGATGCCGCGACACGCTTCTTCGCCAGGTGACGGGAGCGGTACGATGGTCGGACTCCATGCGTCTGCTGATCGGCCGTGGAGTCTCAAGTTACATTGAGGTTGGGCCGGGCAAGGTGCTCTGTGGTCTTATGCGCCAGATTGACCGCGCGAGTACCTGCATGAATGTTGAAGACGAAGCCTCGTTGCAAAAAGTTCTGAATCACTTCGAGCACGCCAGCAGCCGCGCGCAGTAGTTTCAGCTACTTAGTGGTACTTCCCCTCTATTGACCCGGTGATCCTCTTTTACAACTCAAAATACGCTGTCCATTGCAGTCCTCGTACGTCTTACTGCTAACACGGCGGGCTGGATTCTACGGAACAACTCGCCTGTCTGCTTCGTAATCAGCCTCAGGGTTGAGGCTATCGTCTGTGCCAAAACAGGCGCCTACTGTTGAAGATGGGGTGCAGCGGGCGTTAAGAGGGTCAAGACGTCGGAATTCTGTGACCGAATTTCGCATCGTTTTGAGAAGACCAAGGTCTAACGACTATGCATTCGGACGCTATTGAGCGACGTCTGCTACAGCGGCAGTGGTTCATCTGGTTCTTGCTCGCCTGTTTCTGGATGACCCTGAGCGTTGTTGGCACTTGGGTCAACCACAACCAATACATCTTTTCCAAGCACCCCATCACATGGCACCACGCCGGGATGATGAACCTGGTCGCGTATGGCTCATGGGCTCTGGTTCTCACGCCGCTCATTTTGCTCATCTGTTGGTATTTTCCCTTGGAGCGTGGCAGGCTGGGCCGCGCTATACCGGTGCACTTGGTTGGCATGTTCTCCATGGGAGTTGTGGAATCTCTCATTCGACTTCCGTTCTGCCGTTTTCTGTGCCCTGACCTCATTTCCTTGAGCCCGTGGCAGCGCTTCCGAGGTGAGGTGTTCGTGCTCATGGAAGCCGACATCTGGATGTACCTGGCGGTGGTGGGGGTCCTCCATGTGCTGCTGTACTACTCGCGATTCAAAGATCGTGAATTGAAAGCTGCCCGCCTGGAAGCGCAGCTGGCGAGTACCGAGTTACAGCTGCTGAAAATGCAACTGCACCCGCATTTTCTGTTCAACACCCTGCACACAATTGCGGCCATGATGCACAAAGACGTTCGCCGAGCGGAGCAGATGATTATGCAGCTTGGCGATTTGCTCAGACTCACGCTTGAAGGCGTGAACGTAGAAGAGGTGACGCTAAAACGCGAGGTGGATTTCTTGCAGCGTTATCTCGACATACAGCAAGTGCGCTTCCAGGAGCGCTTGCAGGTGAACATTGATATTCAACCGAACACCTGGGACGCCTGTGTTCCCTATCTGCTGCTGCAACCATTGGTAGAGAATGCCGTGCAACACGGCATAGCGAGGCGGTCGTTGCCAGGAAGAATAGAGATATTTGCTAGTCGAGAGAACGGCCACCTCTTACTTTCCATACGGAATGATGGCCCACCAGCGAATGGCGGAGGTGTTGTCCGCAGTGGTGGTATGGGACTGAGCAACACCCGTGCCCGGCTCCGTCGGCTGTATGGCCCCGGTCACGACTTCACGATGGAGCACCTGGCCACCGGAGGCGCTGAAGTGCAGGTCCGCATACCTTTTAAGTCAGCTCCTGCCGTTGAGCAGCCGGCACACGTTTTTTCCGCGGCCGATTAGCCGTGATGCAGGGAGACCATGATCCGCACCTTGATTGCTGAAGACGAGCCCGTCGCGCGCGAGCGGCTGCGCACTCTGCTCACGCAGGAAGAGGATATTCAGGTAATCGGCGACTGCAAGGATGGAGAGGAAACCATCAATGCAGTGCGCGCCCTGAAGCCGGATTTATTGTTTCTCGACGTGGAAATGCCAAACGTAAATGGCTTTGGGGTCCTGGATGAAGTTGGTCCCGATGCCTGCCCGGTGGTGATTTTTACCACTGCGTACGACCACTATGCAGTGAAGGCCTTCGATATGCATGCTCTCGATTATTTACTCAAGCCCTTCGACGAAACCAGACTCAAGCAGGCCCTGAACCGGGCCCGCACACATATTCAGCGCTCGGAAAATGAACAGCTGGCCCATCGCTTGTTCAACTTGTTGCAGGATGTGGGCCCCAAGTTTGCCGATCGGCTGGTGATTCGCTCTGGCGGCCGCATCGTTTTTCTGAAGACCCGTGAAATTGACTGGATTGAGGCCGCGGGCAATTACGTGCAAATCCACTCAGGGGAGCACTGCCATCTGGTGCGCGAGACCATGAACTCGATGGAGAGCAAGTTAGACACTTCCATGTTTCTTCGCATTCACCGCTCCATTATCGTTAACGTCGAAAGCATCAAGGAGTTGGAGCCCTGCGGCAACGGCGAATACATCGTGCAGCTCTACAACGGCAAAGGCCTGTCTCTGAGTCGCAGTTTCCGCGACCGGCTTGACCAACTCCTTGGAAGCGATACTCCTGCCAGCAAGCGAATACGCGCGATCTGAAGAACACGTGTAGGGCGGACACTCTTGTCCGCCACATGTTCGCGGGCAAGAGTGCCCGCGCTACACGAAGACAATTACACTTGAAATGTTATTTTCTCTGTGCTTTCGGCTCTAAAAATCCCTCAGCCCTAATGCAACACAGCTCGTCCTAGCAAACCTGGCGAGCTGTCCCATCCTGCGAAACCCCACAACTGCCACCCCGTCGAATGCCCAATGAACATTTGAGCAGTGGTCGTTGGGGGGCGTCATGACCGATCAAGGGTTGAGAGGCAAGCAGCAGAGTTGCTCGAACGGAACACCACGTCGCTGGAACTTGGGACCTGCAGCAACATTGATATTCATCTTGATGGCAAGTGAATTCATGCTGGCCGGCGGCGGTGCGGACCTGACCGAGAGCACGCGGAAGATCGTGCCGCTTGAACAGTCAACCGTCCCGTTCAGGCTCTACAACGGATACACCATCATCGCTCAAGGGACGATCGGCGGCCTGACCAGTCAAAACCTGCTGATAGACACAGGAGCAAGTCCCACGATCATTGATCAGAGGGCGGCCGATAAGCTCGGGCTCAAACGCGAGCTCGCCAAGTTAGCGCTGTTCAATCGCAACGTTCCCGCGCAAAATGCAGTCGTAAAAAATGTCGTCTTCGGCCCGGTGCACAGAGACATCCTCCCCGTCCTGGTCGCAGATTTGTCCTCGATCGAGCGGCAGCTCAAGTTACGCGTGGATGCGATTATTGGTTTGGATTTGATCGGGGAGAGAAGCTTCAGCATTGATTACAAGCACAAGCTGATCTCGTTTGGAGCGGCACAGGATTCACAAGAGGTCCCATTCTCCAGCGGGCCGCCCTTTATCACGGTGGCTATCAAGATTGCTAACCGGCCCATGCGGTTATTAGTAGACACCGGCACCTTCGGACTGATGTTGTTTGGCAGCCAGGTACGCGGACTGGACGCAGAAATGACTAAGGTGAACGGTAGTTCCCACAACATTGGTGGCCGCTTTCGATACCAGACGATGGTCGTTCCGGCAGCGAAACTAGGACGCGTCAACTTCGGTCAGCAATACGTTTCCGTAGTGGACGACCAGCTAGATTGGGGCAGGCAATTTGATGGTTTGATGGGGATTCCGTTCCTTCACCCCAGCCGCATCAGTTTCAACTTTGAACGCAACACCTTTGGTTGGAGCCATTGACCGTAGTCAGTTAAGAAGGGAACTGCCCCGCGGGGAAGAACCAGGATCTTGCCGTTTCAGGGTAGGACGATCATCGTCGCTGCCACCCTTTTTCTGCTCAGGATTCTGCGTCCGTCGCAAGGTAGGCTCTTTGTCCTTCGGATTCGTGACCTTGTGGCGGTTTTCAATCTGCGCCAGCCGGGCTTTCACGTCCTGGAATTCCGACGTGTCCACTACGTACTGCTGTCGCGACGGCAAAATGGTAGCGATTTCCTCCTGCGATCTTGCCGCGCGCTCCGGGGTCTGCGGATGGCTGTCAAAAGTCTTGTCTAAAAATCCAGGTTTCTTCTTTTCCATCGCCGAAAGCTTCTCGAAAAAGCTGGTGAAGGACTGCGGATCGTAGCCGGCCTTGTACATGTATTGCACGCCCAGATAATCGGCCTCGGCCTCGAAGCCGCGGGAAAATTTCATGAACGTCACAGGCAGGGCCAATCCCGCGGCACTCTGGACTGCGTAGCCAATCCCGCCGCCCACAAAAATCAAAGGAATGGAAGCCAGATTGGCAAGTTGGCCGCGTGTCTGCTCGCGAGCAATGTGGCACGCGGCAACATGCGCAATCTCATGGGACATGACGCCGGCGAGTTCAGCTTCGTTGTCCGCAGCCAGAATCAGGCCGGAATTCACGTAAAAAAATCCGCCCGGCAGAGCGAAAGCATTCACCACGTCGGAATCAATGACTTTGATGGTGAAGGGAACCTTGGAGTCCGAGTTGCGCACCAGGTTTTGGCCGAGCCGATTTACATATTCGCCAACCAGGGCGTCTTTGACCAGCTTGCTGGAAGAATCCACCATCTGGGAATACTGCCGTCCCATTGCGACCTGTTTTTCCAGGCTCATCCAGTTACCAAAGCCGCGGTTGCAGCCGACGTTGCGATTGCCAATCGCGGAGACGTCTTTGAGGCTGCCGTCGGTGATCTCCTTCGGTAACTTCTCGTCTTTGGTGGTGTCCTTATCGCTAGCAAAACCGCCGACGCTAAACAGAACTGCCGCGATGAGCGCGAGCGCACGATATCTCATAGGAGTGCCTCACCAGCTACTATAAACCCTGTACCACCCAGTTATTCCGGATTCTGCAGTGGTTTTGAGTAGACGCGGGCCCCACAAGATTCAATTACTGGTAAGTGCCTGCCGCACCCCGTTTTACACGATCTCGTCGGCAGCGAAACGGCTTGGTATCGCAGGCGCTTCGTTGACCCGCGGCAGCTTTCGCCCAGTGAGCACGCGAGACCACTCCAGCGCGGACTCGGCCACAATCAGCACCACCAGTAGCACCAGAACGCCGCTGACGGCGGCGTCCAGTCTATCGTTGAATACCAGGCGCGCAATCTCGCTAGCTCGCGCAGGCGTTGCGCCGGACTCTGTGGTCAGTTGCCGCGCGTGTGCCAGGAATCCAATGCGCGGATTCTCGCTGAAGATTTTCTGGTAGGACGCGCTGAAGGTCACCGCAATCAGCCATCCGAGTGGGACCACCGTCACCCACGCGTAACGGGCCTTCTTCATTTTGACGAGTATGGTAGTAGCCACGCAAAAAGCTACTGTCGCCAACAACTGGTTTGAAATTCCAAACAGTGGCCACAGGGAATTGATTCCGCCCAGCGGGTCTTTGATCCCCTGCCACAGAAAATAACCCCAGGCGCCCACGATCAGCGCACTGGTGGTGATCACGCTGGGGTACCAGCTGGTACGGCCAAGCGGCTCCCAGATGTGGCTGAGCGCCTCCTGAACCATGAAGCGGCCGACGCGCGTGCCGGCATCGAGAATGCTGAGGATAAACAACGCCTCAAACATGATGGCGAAGTGGTACCAAAGGGCCATTAGGATTTTCCCGCCCAGGCTGCTGGCAAAGATGTGCGCCATGCCAACTGCAAATGCAGGTGCGCCGCCGGTACGATTGAACAACGTGCGTTCGCCAACGGCCTGCGCCAAAGCCGTCATCTCCGTCGCAGTCACGGGAAAACCCCACGAGGAAATTGTGGCCGTAGCCGCTGCGGGAGCGGCGCCCACCACTCCTGCAGGACTGTTGATCGCAAAATACACACCCGGCTGCAGCACGCAGGCTGCGATTGTCGCCATGATGGCCACAAACGACTCTGCCGCCATTGCGCCGTAACCCACCATACGGGTCTCGGTTTCCCGAGTAATCAACTTTGGAGTTGTGCCGCTGGAGATCAAGGCATGAAAGCCGCTGATGGCGCCACAGGCGATGGTGATGAAAGCGAACGGAAAGATTTTGCCCGCGAACACCGGCCCCGAACCGTCGGTGAATCGCGTCAGCGCCGGCATGTGCATCGTCGGGTGAAGGATCACAATTCCGACCGCCAGGACCGCGATTGTCCCCAACTTCACGAACGTGCTCAGATAGTCTCGCGGGGCAAGTAGCAGCCAGACCGGCAATGCCGAAGCCGCAAAACCGTAAACAATCATGGCCACCGCGAGGGTGCCGGCACTCAGAGTGAAATACGGGCTGATGGTTGCCGATTGCGAAACCCACTGCCCACCCCAGATAGCGGCCAGCACCAGCACGAATCCAATGAAGGAAACCTCCAGAACTTTCCCCGGACGAATCCTGCGCAGATAGACTCCCATCAACAGCGCAATAGGGATCGTCATCGCGATAGTGAAGGTTCCCCAGGGACTGTTCTTCAGCGCGTTCACTACAATGAGCGCGATGACACCTAGCAGAATGGTAATGATCACCAGGACCGCGACATAAGCTACGAAACCCCCAATTCGCCCGATCTCATCCCGCGCCATTTCGGTCAGTGATTTGCCGTCGCGCCTCACGGAAAAGAGCAGGATCACAAAATCCTGCACGCAACCGCCGAACACCGCGCCCGCCAGGACCCAAAGCGTACCGGGCAGATATCCGAATTGGGCCGCCAGCACTGGGCCCACCAGCGGCCCGGGTCCTGCAATGGCCGCGAAGTGATGACCGAAAACCACCCACTTGTTTGTAGGCACAAAGTCGCGGCCATTCTCCAGGCGCTCAGCGGGAGTGGCTCGCGTTGAGTCGAGCACCAGAACCTTCGCTGAAAGAAATTTGCTGTAGAAGCGGTAGCCGAGTGCGTAGCTGCAAACCGCGGCTACGACCAGCCACATGGCATTTATGGACTCACCACGCCGTAGCGCGATGGTGGCAACCGAGGCAGCGCCAAATCCGGAGATCCCAATCCACAAGCCAATACGGAGTATTCGGTTCATTAAGGAGTCTTAAGCACGGAATTGTGCAGACCTTCCAGAAATGACTTGCCGGTGTTCCTCAGCTTTTCTTCGAGACGTGTCGTGCAGTCGCAATCCCCGCAGGCCCAGGGTTCGCTCCCATTCTGATCGCGGCACTTGCGCCGGTCATGCGCGTCCTGCACCTTGACCAAATCGAAATACTCTTC
The DNA here is from genome assembly GCA_035651655.1 of Terriglobales bacterium. Classification (NCBI taxonomy): domain Bacteria; kingdom Pseudomonadati; phylum Acidobacteriota; class Terriglobia; order Terriglobales; species Terriglobales bacterium. Next base: position 160,807 of record DASRFG010000001.1, on the reverse strand, counting down.
CCAGTAAGGACGTTCTTCCTGCAAAGGCGTAGGGCAGTAACAGACCTCAACCCAGCGCGCGGTCTGGTCGGCGCATAGCCTCGCGTCGTTCATGTTGCGCAGGTACTCGCCTTCAGCAACCGAGCCTTCTCCCAGTGTGCCGCGGTCAATCGCGTCCAGGAGGGCGCGTTCACAGCCAGGTCTAACGCGGGCTCGAACTAGATATCGCATATCGTTATAGATAACCTCGAGAAAAAAATCGATGCAGCCGCCGGCGCTGAGAATGCTATTTCACGAACGTCAACCCATGAGGCACCGCATGCGGGAAGACGTACGCGTACAGCATCACAATAATTCCCACGATAGCTCCCAAGGAAACTGAGTGCCAAAACATAAAACGGAAAACAATTCCCTCATTGCCTACCTGCTCCGTAGCTGAGGTGGCGATGGTAATGGATTGAGCGTCAACCATCTTGCCCATGACGCCCCCGGCACTATTGGCAGCACACATAAGGACAGGATCAATGCCGAGCTGCTGTGAGGTGATGCGCTGCAGGCTTCCAAAAAGTGCATTGGATGAAGTATCACTGCCCGTGAGGGCGACCCCGAGCCAACCCAAGAATGTGCCAAAGAAAGGATAGGCCCAGCCGGTGCGAGTAAAGGCGAGCCCTAAGACTGCATCCAGCCCCGAGTACCGGGTCACGTAGCCGAGTCCGAGCATGAAGGAGATGGCGATCATAGCCAGGCGCATGCGGACCAGTGTCCTCCAGAAGATTTTCGTTAGCCTGAGCGGACTCAGGCCGAGCAGCAGGCCAGAGACGAGCGCCGCTAGAAAACAGGCACTTCCCGTGGCTGACAGCCAGTTGAAATCGTATCGCGCCGGTTCGGGGCTTGGCTTGGCCACGACCGGCGCAGAACGATACACCGCATTGTGCAGGTGGGGGACATCCCAACCCGGCGGTCCAGGTCTAACTTTTCCATCCGCTAGCACAACAGTAAACGCCGGAGTCGTGGCTTGATTTATGGAGCGCTTGATCGAGGGTAATCCCCATACCAGTACAAAAACGGAGAGGATGGCGAATGGCATCCACGCCTTGAACACTTTGCCGGCAGAATATGAGCGCGGTTTGACGTACCTGTCAAAGTCCGCAGCGGCCCATCTCCCGCCTACGTCGTCCATAATTTGTGGCAGCGCAGAGGCCGGGGGCGTGGCTTTGTCCTCTTCGAAGCGCCAGATGTTCTTAGGCTTCCAAAACCGGAGAAAAGCTACGGTGACAACGATCGCCACCACCGCGCTGATGATGTCCACCAGATTGCTGTCCACATGGTTCGACCAGAAGAACTGAGTCAGAGCGAAAGAAAAGCCGACAACCAGGATCGCGGGGAGCACTTCAAGGGTTTCGCTCCAGCCCACCATGGTTCGAACTAACCACAACGGAACAATCACGGCGGTAAAGGGCAGGATGCGGCCAATCATGGCGCTCAGGTCAGATTCTGGTAAGCCGCAAACTGCCGCCAGCGTGTGAATGGGCGTTCCGATGGAGCCCCACGCAACCGGGGCCGTATTCGCAATCAGGTTCAAGACGGCTGCATGGAAAGGCTTGAACCCAAGTCCAATCATGAAGGCGCCGGCAATCGCCACCGGGGCGCCAAATCCAGCTGCTCCCTCAATAAACGCGCCGAAGCAGAAGGCGACCAGCAACGCCTGCAAACGGCGGTCCGGAGTGATGGTGGCCACCGACTCCTTCATGATTTCGAACTGGCCGGTTTCTACAGAAATGTCGTACAGATAAACAGCGGCGAGGACAATCCAGGCAATCTTAAGCAGCCCAAAGGCTACGCCATAGCCGAAGCTCATCACCGCCAAAATCGCCGGCATCTTGAAAAATACCATTGCCACCACGATCGCGGTGAAGGCTCCCGCAATAGCACACCAGTGCGGCTTCACTTTGAGGCCGGCGAGCATACCCAGCAGCACGAAAATGGGAAGCGCAGCAATGAGTGTGGACAACCACCAGTGACCCAGCGGGTCGTACACCTGGTTCCAGTGCATTCGGCTCTTCCTTGCCGGAGAAACTCCCGGACGCCTTTCCTCAAACCCAGCGAATCGCCATGTATGATAATCGCTTCGCCAGCGTCTGAGACTTGCAATATTGGGGAACTGCAGATGACCAGAGCAGCCCGCGCGGTTGCGTCTCCGCGTGTGATCAACATTGAAGATCTGCGGCGGATGGCGCGCCGTCGTGTGCCACGGGTCGTATTCGACTACATTGATGGCGGAGCCGATGGCGAGGTCACACTTCGCGAAAACTGCCGTGCCTTCGATCGCGTGACTTTTCGGCCGCGACATGCGGTGGCGCTTCCCGCCTGTGATCTGCGCACAAAAGTCTTGGGAGCGGAGCTTTCTTTGCCCGCCATGCTGGCTCCAGTTGGGTACAGCCGGCTGATGCATCCCACAGGCGAACCGGCCGCTGCCCGCGCAGCCGGTGCAGCGGGGACGGGGTACATCCTTTCCACTCTTTCTGGTCACAAGCTGGAAGATGTGAGAGCGGCCTCGTCGGGTCCGGTCTGGTACCAACTCTACCTGGTAGGTGGGCGCGAAGTGGCCGAGGCCAGCATCGCCAGAGCGCGGGCCGCTGGTTTTTCAGCGCTGGTGGTCACCATTGACACCGCCGTGTCCGGGCTGCGCGAGCGCGATTTGCGAAATGGCATGATCGAGCTTATGAGCGGCAGCATTTTTGCCAAGATTCCTTTTCTGCCGGAATTGCTATCGCATCCGGGATGGCTGGTATCTTTCCTCGCCGATGGCGGCGTACCGCGGCTCCCCAACGTAGTTTTTCCTGGTTCAGGTCCGCTCCCAATGACTGACGTCGGCGCGGCACTCGCCAGTTCCACCGTTACCTGGGAGGATTTGCGATGGCTGCGCGAATTGTGGCCCGGACCCATCGTCGTCAAAGGTGTGCTCACGGGCGAAGATGCAAAGCGGGCGGTGGATGAAGGCGCAGCGGCGGTAGTGGTTTCAAATCATGGCGGGCGGCAACTGGACGGAGTTCCAGCCACGCTGGACGTGCTTCCCGAAGTTCTGGCGGCCGTTAATGGCCAGGTTGAGGTTCTGATGGACGGAGGGATCCGTCGCGGCAGCGACATTATTAAAGCAGTTTGCCTTGGGGCCCGGGCTGTTCTCATGGGCCGGGCATATGCCTATGGTCTGGCCGCTGCCGGTGAGGCTGGGGTCACGCGCGCGCTTCAGATTGTGCGTTCGGACATGGAACGCACGCTGAAGCTCCTGGGATGTACTTCGGTGGCGAAGCTCGACCGATCGTATGTGACTGCTCCAGTTGACCACTGCTTACCGCAAAAGTCCTACTGACGTGTATCACCACGGTGGAACCTGGTTTTTCTTTTTCCCCGATCACGTTTACGCTACAACACCTACGCTGGTAATGGCGTCCATCCATTAAATTGGGCCGATCTTTCTTTACTGGGCATCTCACCTAAAGAACATTACAGTTCAGCGAAGGCGCGTGTTCGCCAATTGAGTTCAAGACGGGAGATAACAGGAAATGAAAGTAGGGTTCATCGGCTTGGGCAACATGGGGTCTGGTATGGTCCGCAACCTCATTAAGGCGGGACACGCACTCACCGTTTACAACCGGACACCCAAGCGCGCAGAAGAGTTCAAGGTGCTGGGCGCCAAGGTCGCCGAGACCCCGGCAGACGCTGCCTCCGGGGTGGAAGTGTTGATCACCATGTTGGCAGATGATCACGCGCTGGAAGGTGTAGTGTTCGAGCCGGGCAGAGTGCTTCAGTCACTCCCTGCGAACGCCATTCATGTCTCCATGAGCACGATCAGTGTTGCCCTTTCCCAGCGGTTAGTGGACGCTCATCGGCAAAACAAGCAGCATTATGTTGCTGCGCCCGTTTTCGGGCGTCCCGATGCAGCTGCTGCCGCGAAACTTTTTATTGTCACCGCCGCCCCATCCGAGCAGGTCGAGCGCTGCCGCCCTTTGTTCGAAGTCATGGGACAAAAGACGTTTGTGATCAGCGACAATCCTCCGGCAGCAAATACTACAAAATTAGCGGGAAATTTCCTGATCAGCACCGTCATTGAGAGCTTTGCAGAAGCCTCGGCATTGGTCCGGAAATCGGGCGTTGATGCGAAAAAGTTCCTGGAAGTTATGACCGGTTCTCTGTTCGATGCCCCAATCTATCGAACTTACGGAGCTCTCATCACTGAACAAAAGTTCGAACCGGCTGGATTCAAACTGCAACTCGGATTGAAAGACAACCGCCTGGTCATCGCTGCCGCGGAAGCAGCAGCGGCGCCTTTGCCCATGGCCAGTCTTGTGCACGACCATTTTGTGGCCGCCGTCGCGCAAGGTTTGGCCGACGCCGACTGGTCCGCGGTTTCACAGATCTCGGCGCGAAACGCCGGACTCTGAGTGGCTGCTGGTCTATGCCGCAGCTCGGAAATATGGAGGTCGTGATGCCAACCAAAACTGAAGAACTCAAAGATCGTCTCACCCGGGCCGAGGAAATCGAAATCAGCGTGGTCGGAAGAAAGACCGGCCGTAGAATCTCTAACCCGGTGTGGTTCGTAGTTGAGGGGAACACGTTGTATCTATTGCCGGTGAAAGGCTCAGACACACAGTGGTACAAGAACGTACTTCAGAACCGGCGAATCCGAATTTCTGCCGAGGGGGTACAAGCTGAATTCGACGCCAATCCAGTGACCGACCCCAAAATCGTCAAGTCCGTCGTTGAGAAATTCCGCAAGAAGTATGGAGAGGCGGACGTGAAGAAATACTATTCGAAATTCGATGTTGCAGTGGTTGTAAAGATCGAATAAAGCGTTTCGAAAAACTAATCAGGAGGAGTGTTATGGATAATCTTAAGGGTTTGAAAGTCGCAATTCTAATCGAGAATGGCTTCGAGCAAGTGGAGATGGTCAAACCCAGGAAAGCACTGAATGATGCAGGAGCTGAGACATACGTGGTGTCTCCGCAGCAGCAGCGCGTTCGGGGGTGGAACTTCACCGAATGGGGCGAGGAGTTTCCTGTAGACATCCACCTGGACAAAGCTAAACCTGATAATTTTGACGCGCTTTTGCTGCCGGGAGGGGTCATGAATCCCGACAAACTCCGTATGGAGCCGAAAGCGGTGGAGTTTGTGAAGGCATTTTTTGATGCCAACAAGCCTGTAGCGGTGATCTGCCATGGCCCTTGGACCGTCATCGAAGCCGGCTCGGCCCGCGGCAAGCGTATCGCTTCATGGCCGTCGCTTAGAACCGATCTGCGCAATGCGGGTGCAGAGTGGGTGGACGAGGAGTGCGTGACCGATGGCAACATAGTATCCAGCCGCAACCCTGATGATATTCCGGCATTCAATCGGGGGATGATTGACCTGTTCAGCCGGACGAAAGGGCAGGTACGACAAGCAGCATGACAACAGCAATCAAGAAGCTGGCTGAATGCGCTCACTTGGATGAAATTAAGCTCACGAAACCGACGAAGCACGTGTGCGAGGATTGCGTGAAGATCGGCGACACTTGGGTCCATTTACGAATGTGCCTGACCTGTGGCCACGTCGGCTGCTGTGACTCATCGAAGAACCGGCATGCCACCAAGCACTTTCACGCGGTTGGACATCCGCTCATTCGTTCAGCCGAGCCAGGCGAGCGTTGGATCTGGTGCTATGTTGACGAGGTCGCACCGGGCGAATTGGCTGCGTAGCGGCTGACTTGAAGTCCTAAAGCTGGATTGCGGCTTCTCCAGCCAGCAGCTATGATGCGCAGACCGTGACGGAACTCCTCCGCACCCTGCGCTTACGCGATTTGCTGTTGCTGGTGATAGGTTCCGTGATCGGGTCAGGAATTTTCCTGGTTCCCGCCGGAATCCTGAATCAGGTTGACCACTCGGTGGTCGCGGCAGCGCTGGTGTGGGTCTTTGGCGGAATCCTCTCCCTGATGGGGGCGCTCACTTACGCGGAGCTGGCGGTTACCCGGCCCGCCGCCGGTGGCGTTTACGTCTATATTCGCGACGCCTTTGGATCGCTTCCCGCCTTCCTCTACGGCTGGAGCCTATTCCTGGCAATTGCCAGCGGCGAAGTATCGGCACTGGCGGTCGCGTTCAGCGCCTACCTCGGCAGAATAATTCCTCTAAGTACGTTGGGAGCGAAGATAGTCGCCTCGGCAATGATCGCCGTGGTCACTGCGGTGAACGTTTGGGGTACTCGCAAGAGCTCAGACCTACAAAACTGGACAACTCTGATCAAGGCCCTCTTGATTGTTGGCATCAGCGCTGTACTGCTGGCGCTTGGCCGCGGCTATTCGGGAATACCTGCCTCTCTCTGGCCGTCCACTGTTTCAGGATCGCTGTTTTCGAAGTTCGGACTGGCAATGATCACGGTTTTTTGGGCATATGAAGGCTGGCAATTCGTGACCTATAGCGCGGGCGAAGCGGTGAATCCTAAGAGAGACTTTCCCCGGGCCATGTTCTCCGGAGTTATATTCCTGATTGGGGTTTACCTGCTGGCAAATCTTGGTTATCTCGCCGCTCTGGGGCCAGAGAAGGTAGGCCGCTCCGAGACCATCGCCGCCGCTTCCATCTCAGCGGTACTAGGTCCGGGCGCAGCCAAGATTGTGGCGCTCACTATTTTGATTTCTGTATTCAGCGCTACTAACAGCGTTGTTCTGACCGCGCCGCGAGTGTTTTATGCGATGGCAAACGACGGCCTGTTCTTTCGTAAGCTTGCGGACGTTCATCCGCGGTTTCGCACTCCCGCAACTGCTGTGATTGCGCTCGGAATCTGGTCTATTTTTCTGGCTTGGCTGGGAAAATTCCAGGAACTGATCGGCTACGCCATGTTCGTGGCTTGGATTTTTTATGGGCTGGCGGCCGCAGCGGTTTTCGTCTATCGGCGCAAATACCCGGAAGTAGAGCGTTCGTACCGCGTGCCGGGATATCCGTGGACGCCGATGCTCTTCGTGCTCGCAGCCGCGGTGCTGGTTATCAATGCCATCATCTCCGCCGGCGCCAATGCGGTGATCGGGCTCAGTGTGGTCGCGGTCGGGTTGCCGGTTTATTTTCTCTGGCGCCGCCGTCGCTTGCCAGAAGCTCCCGAGTACTCCCGTGTTCCCTGACCGAATGCTCGCGGTGATTCTCCTGGTAAACCCACCATGCTATTCTGACGCTACTTCCGAATCCTAATGAAGGTGCTGTACACAGATCTTCCCGAGACGCCGGTGGCGGCTCCGAGGAAGCTGGCAGGGCGTGTGGTCTTGGCTTTGCTGGTACTGGCCTCGGTGTTGGCTGGAGTCACTGCCGGACTCGTGTTCGTTGATTCCACTGATCTGCCGCAGGTGGATGAGCTCCAGCACTACCGTCCCATATCTATCACCGATCTTTACGACGATCAGGGGCGCATCATCGGGTCATTCGCGCTACAGCGCCGCGTAGTGGCCTCTTACGACGACTTCCCGAGAGTCCTCTACCAGGCGGTGATCTCAATTGAAGACAAGAATTTTGAGAAGCACTGGGGAGTCAACGTGCGCCGGATCCTAGGGGCGGCCTATCGCGACATCCTAACTCCGGGCCGCAGGTTACAAGGCGCATCCACGCTGACCATGCAGCTCTCACGGAACCTCTTCCTCTCTCCCGAGCAGAAATTTCGCCGCAAGGTGCAGGAAACCATGCTCGCCATCCAGATCGAGCGGCGATTCACCAAGGCACAGATTTTTACTATGTACGCCAACCAGATTCCCTTAGGACATGGAGTCTGGGGCTTCGAAGCTGCGGCGGAGTTTTATTTTGGCAAACGCGCAAAGGACCTGACGCTTCCGGAAGCCGCATTGCTGGCCGGTTTAGCGAAGGGCCCAACTTCCTACTCTCCTATCAATTACCCGGACCGCGCTTTGCGACGGCGCAACCTGGTGATCAATGCAATGCTCGAGGATGGCAAGATCACCGCCGCACAAGCCACCGCCGCCAAGAACACGCCGCTCAACCTAAATGTTCAGAGCGATCCCAACTCGCTGGCTCCCTACTTCGTCGAGGAAGTCCGACGGTATCTGGAGAAGAAATATGGCACCGATCAGGTCCACCAGGCGGGATTGCATGTGTACACAACTTTAAATGTGGACCTGCAGAGAGCAGCCAACCGGGCAGTACTCGATGGCCTCGCCGCGTACGAACGCCGACACGGATGGAAGGGGCACCTTGAAAATGTGCTGCGCGCGGGACAGGATCTGGAGAGCTACAAACATCCAGACTGGAACGAGCGCATCAGCGCTGACAGCTACGTGCATGCGCTCGTCGTCGAGACCACGTTGCGCTCAGCAATCGTGAAATTTGGCAATTACACTGCCACACTCAGCGCCGCAGATACCGCCTGGACCAACCGCCGCATACCCGCCTTGCTGCACATGGGCGACATCGCCTACGTGAAGGTGCTTTCACTTTCTTCGGGAGATCGGGCGCGGGTGAGTCTGGAGCAGGACTCTGGAGCGCAAGGCGCACTCGTGGCCCTCGATAATGCCAGTGGTGACATTAAGGCCATGTTTGGCGGGCGCGACTTCGATCTTTCAAAGTTCAATCGTGCCACCCAGGCATTGCGCCAGGTTGGGTCGTCTTTCAAACCATACGTTTACACGGCTGCGGTGGATCAGGGCGCCAGTCCGGACGACACCATCGAAGATGCGCCGATCATTTTTAACACTCCCTCTGGTCCATATATCCCGCACAATTACGACGAAAAGTTCGAGGGCAATATCACTCTCCGCCGGGCACTGGCACAATCGCGCAACATTCCCGCACTCAAGCTGGCAGACCACCTGGGAATGAACACGGTCATTGATTATGCGCATCGCTTCGGGATCAGTTCGCAAATACCAGCGTATTTGCCCGTGGCCTTGGGAGCGGCGGAGGTAACGCCGCTCGAACAGACCTCCGCATACAGCGTGTTCCCCGATGACGGCGTTCATGTAACCCCGCGCTACATTCTTAAAGTCACCGATTACGACGGCCGCGTGTTGGAAGAGAATTATCCCGAGGTGCGGGAGTCCATCAATTCACGGACGGCGCGGATTATGACCGCCATGCTGCGCGAGGTGGTCTTGCACGGTACGGGCGTAAAGGCGAGCCAGCTCAACTACCCGCTGGCCGGGAAAACCGGCACGACAAATGACTTCACGGATGCCTGGTTCGTCGGGTTCTCGCCTTCCCTCACCTGTGGAGTATGGGTGGGCTTTGACGAAAAGAGATCACTCGGCAATCGGGAAAGTGGCTCGATGGCCGCGCTGCCCATCTGGATTGACTTCATGAAAACGGCCCTGAAAGGCCGACCGGCTCAGGATTTCCAACCGCCGCCCTTCATCCCTCCGAGTACAGTCGCGCGCAAGCTGGATACGCCGGATACCAGTCCGGCAGACGAAGAAGCTCACTGAGCCGATGAAACTAGGGCTCGATCTCTAATTCTGTATCCGATTCCTTAGCGGCAGGCTGCGCCCCGGCTGGCTGCGCCCCGTCTGGCGATGCCATTGCCAGGTCGGTCAATTGTAAGGTCAGATTGCCGGGATTGGTCGAGTAAGCTATTCCCGTGTCTATGTCGAGCGTGCCTGCCCGGATCAGCTTTTCCAGTTCGCCGTCAAAGTACTGCATGCCTTCCTGACCGCCATCTCGCATCGCATCCAGAAGGGTCTTGCCATCGTGCTCGCCTTTTTCAACGTACTCGCGCGTGCGTAGCGACGATACCAGGATTTCGAGAATGGCGACCCGACCCTCCCCGTCTTTGCGAGGCACCAGCCGCTGAGAAACGATATAGCGAAAAGATTTCGCCAGCCGATTGCGGATAGTCTGCTGTTCCGCCGCCGGGAACACTCCGATGATTCGCTCCACCGTCTTGGAGGCATCAATCGTATGCAGGGTTGAAAGCACCAGGTGGCCGGTTTCCGCTGCTTCCAGTGCGGTCTCAATGGTTTCCTTGTCCCGCATCTCGCCCACCAGGATTACTTTTGGCGCCTGCCGCAGGGCGGCCCGCAACGCCAGGGCAAAGCTCGGCGTATCACTGTGCAATTCCCGCTGATGAATGGTCGCCTTTTTGTGTGGATGCAAGAACTCAATCGGGTCTTCGATGGTGATGATGTGGTATCCATGCAGCTCGTTGACCTTGTCCAAGATCGCCGCCATCGTCGAAGACTTACCGGATCCAGTGGGGCCGGTGATAAGAACGATTCCATTCTTCAGTTCCGCGATCTTCGCCAACTGCGCAGGTAAATTGAGATCGTTAAGAGTAGGAATTGTGTGTGGAATCACCCGCATTACAACGGCGCAGGTGCCGCGCTGGATGAATACATTCACGCGGAAACGCGCTTTTCCCGGAAGACTGTACGAAACGTCGCAAGCCCCTTGTTCGCGGAGCTTGGCCAGTGCCACTTTGTTGTTACCGATAAGGTCGCCTGCAATCCGCCGCGTATCTTCGGCGCTGAGGTGAGGAATCTCGGCGATTTTCACCGCAACGAGCTCTCCACTCAACTCTACTTGTGGCGGCCGGCCAGGAGAAAAAATCAGGTCACTTACCTTGCTCGAGGTCCGCAGCATGGCCGATAAAATGGCGTTCGTGGAAGCGGTGGAGTCCGGTGTGGTCTTCGGTTCTACTCCGGGCATGGGCGCTGGAGCTGGCGTTGCGATGGCTTTCTCCTTGAGAACTCGACCGGGCAAGGCGTGGCATTCACACACCAGTCGCTTATCTGGGGGGAAACGCTAATTTAGCCTAAGAATCACAGCGCGGCTATAGGGCAAACCCTTTCGCCGCTACACGACGGTGCATGGCCGCCCGAACTAAAAAAGGGACGGCATACTGCCGTCCCAGAAAAACCCAAAGAAAAGCCAAACTCTGCTGTTATTTCTTGGCCTTCTTCTTCCCGTAGCTGGTTTCCACCGAAGCGCCCATTGAAGCCAGCATCTGCTTGGCTGGTTCAGCATAGGGGCCGGTAGGCTGAAGCTCAAGGTACTTGTTGAAAGCTTCCGAAGTACCCTCGGGCGCCACCATTTTGTCGCCTTTCAGAGTGGCTTTCCCCAGCAAATTAACGCCCTTCCAATAGTAAGCCTCAGCCCGGTTGGGATCCGCGGCAATCGTCTTATCAAAGGCCTGCACGGCATCATCTATTTTGCCGGTATTGGTCAGGGTTGCGCCCAGATTGAAATAGTACATAGCCGCATTCGGGGGATCCACTTGCGCTGCCTGGTTGTAAGCCTTGATCGCGTCATCCGTCTTGCCGGACTTTGCCAAGGCCTGCCCCAGGTTGTTGTAAACAGCCCCGCTGGGTTTCAAGGCAAGAGCTTTCTGATAGGACTCAGCCGATTGCGCATAGAGCTGGGCTGCCGCAGGACGGTCAGTTGTTTCGGACTTCTTTGCCGCGTCGCTATATACATTTCCCAACTTGGCCCACAGGACATCGCGATTAGGATCCATGGCCGTTGCTTCTTTCATGACCGCGATTGCCTGATCGAAGTTACCGGCCTGTTGCGCCTGGGTGGCGGCTGCCAGTTTTTCGTTCAGCGCCTTGATGGTGAGATTTTCCTTTTGGGCCTTTTCCTGGGCTGCTTTCTGCTCAGGCGTCATCTGTGCCTGGCCGCGCGCCTTAGCGTCTGCCGATTCCTTTTGCAGATCGAAGTTGGTAACATTTTCTTCGTTACCCAGTGAGACCTGCACTCCGTTGAAAAAGAACAAGACCTGGCCATTGCTGATTAGGCTGATCTTGTATTTGCCCGGAGCAATACCCAGCGAGAAGAATTCACCCTTCTTATTGGTCTTAATGTCGTACTTTTGACCCGTGTCCTGATTGACGTAATTCACCGTGGCGCCGGCCACCGGTTGTCCCTGCATGTCTTTGGCAACACCCTTCACCGTGGCAGTGGCTTGCGACCAGGCAGACGGAGCACACAGCGCCGCAATCACCAGTGTCACCAACAATATTGATAAACGCTGCTTCATTTGAGCCTCCCGGCTAACCTCAAAAATAAATCTTTTCTTGTCCGCTCAAACTTCGTGTGGTTCGCGCCTAATCGCCTGTGCCCGAAACTGCCGGTTCCAGGTAAGGAATAGGGTCGTGCGCACCCGCATTTTGAAACGCGCGCAGCCGCAAAACGCAGCTGTCGCAGATCCCGCAGGCGCGGTCTTCCCGGCTATAGCAAGACCACGTTAAATCGAAGGGCGCGCCCAATTCAAGGCCCAGGCGCACGATCTGCGATTTGCGCATGGCTATCAGCGGCGTCGCAATTTCAATGCGTCCCTCTCGCGTACCTCTTCGTACCACCTCGTTAAAGGCCTGGTAATAATCCGGGCGGCAGTCAGGATAGCCCGAGCTGTCCTGCTGCACAGCGCCCATTAATACTTTCTCCGCGCCCAGCACTTCGGCCCAACTCACCGCGGTGGACAAGAAATGCGCGTTGCGAAAAGGCACATAGGTGATGGGTATTTCGCCGCCAATCACCTCACTCGCGGTTGGAACGGCAAGATCAGGATCTGTAAGCGCCGAACCGCCAACCGCGTGCAACGAGTCATTTCGTACCATCAGCCGCTGGCGAATACGCAGCCGATCGCAAATCGCGAGAAACGCCTGCCGCTCCCGCTTTTCCGTGCGTTGCCCATAGCTGACGTGCAACGCCGCAGCATCATAATCGCGAACCGCTAAGGCGGCGCAAACGCAGGAATCCATCCCGCCGCTCAATAACACAACAGCCCGGGCCTTATGCCTGGGATCAGCTGGAACCTTCCTAGTATCAATATTTCGAGTGTCCAACAACTTAGATGTCATCTCCTGCCGAGCCGCTGCCCAGCTAAATACCATTGAATCAACGAGTCATTGACGCTCTTCATCACACTCCTTTTTCCGCCGGGTCCCAGATGAACTTATGCAACTGCAATCCGAGGCGGGCTTGCAGGCCGTCCGCCAGCATCCAGTCCGTCAACTCGCGGGGATCGAGCAGGCAATGCGAGCTGTCTCGTCTTCCGGTTGCGTCCTTGCGGAACGCGGGTGAGAGGATCACGGACGCCACTCGCCGGCCAAGATTCTGCTGCTCTATAAATGCGCGAGCAAATTCATAGTCGGTGCGGTCACTGAGCACAAACTTTACTTCGTCGTGCCTCGTAAGCGCCTCCAGGTTTGCTTCCCGGAAGGTATCTGCGGCGCCAGAATGCGGGCACTTTACATCTACGACCTTGATCACCTCTTTGGGAACGGTCGCCAGCGGCCGTTCGCCGCTGGTTTCGAGCAGTACTGTGTACCCATCGGCCACCAGTCGCTGCATTAGCGGAACCACTTCGCGCTCCTGCAGCATAGGCTCGCCGCCGGTGATCTCCACCAGCTTGGTGGAGTGGCGCGTGCCGTTGCTGGGATTTGCTGGCGAATCCGGTGCGCCGCCGTTGAGCCGATGCACTTCCCGCTCGACTTCTTCCAAGGTCATCTTCTTGCCGCCGGTAAAGGTGTACTCGCTGTCGCACCACGAGCAGCGCAAGTTGCAAGCAGTGAGCCGCACAAAGATGCAGGGCAGACCGGCGTAGGAAGATTCACCCTGCAGCGACTTGTAAATCTCCGTGATCTGCATTGGAACTATATTGAATTAATGGTTCATTGAGGCATTCAGCGTTGACTAAACAGAAGGGGACACAATGTCTCATTGATTCAATGATTCAATCAGTGAACGACTCATGACTCCCGCTCAACCCTCAAAGTATCTGGCGGTAGTGGTATCCGTTTCCCACACAATGACGTCTTTTACGCGCACGCGACCATTTGCCACGGAACGCAGCTTGCCGTTCGTCTCCTGGTAAAAGTATCGAGCGAGATTCTCTGCCGAAGGGTTTTCCGCCTTGAACGGCTCAATGTCGTTCAGATACTGGTGATCGAGCCGATCAATAATGTCCGCCATCACCGCTTTCAAGTCCTTAAAATCGAAGAGCAGGCCGATGCCATCCAGCTTTTCGCCCTCAAGGGTCACCCGTACTTTGTAATTGTGGCCGTGCGGGTTCTCACACTTTCCCCGGTAGCCGCGCAAAGCGTGGCCGGCGGCGAATGTGTCTTCCACCGTGACTTCGAACATGGATTCCCCTGCGGCCCGCATAACTACAGGAGCCGCGCGCCTAGCGTCAGTAATCTTATATTGTAACCTGCTGTGACATGCGGGCGGAACGAGCAAGCGATGGGGTTCAAACCGACCAACGAGGTGAGACTGAAGCTGCAGCGCCGGGCAAACAAGAGTGCCTGCCCTACATCTTAAGATGCTTGTATAAGGCGGACACTCCTGTCCGCGAGCTTACGGCGGCGACTATTCCACTCCGAAGAACTGCTCCACCTGCGCCAAGTCCATCGTTCGCCGGTAATTTGGAAGACTCTCCACAAATACGCGTCCATATGATTTCTTCACAATGCGATTGTCCAGCAGAGCGAGCAGTCCGCGATCGTGGAGTGACCGGATCAGTCGTCCGAAGCCTTGTTTCAGCGTAATGACCGCTGCGGGCACCTGATATTCGTAAAACGCATTGCCGCCTTCGGAGTTAATCGAGCTCACGCGTGCGGCTACCACCGGATCGCTAGGCACAGAAAAGGGTAAACGATCAACGATGACGGCGCTGAGCTGTTCGCCCTGGACATCTACGCCCTGCCAGAACGAAGCAGTGGCGAAGAGCACGGCGTTGGGCGTGAGCCGGAATTCTTCGAGCAGCGCGGTTTTCGGAGCATCGCCCTGCAGGAGCATGGGATATTCCAGTTCTCCCAATAGGCGGTTATAGATTTCCCGCATCTGGGCGTAACTGGTGAACAGGCAAAAGGCGCGGCCACGAGTGATTTCTAATAACCTGCGGATGCACTCCGTAGCGCGCCCTACGAACTGCGGAGTGCGCGGATCGGGCAGATCGGTCGGAACGTAGAGCAGAGTCTGATTGGGATAATCGAAGTGTGAAGGCAACACCAGTTCGCGGGCGTGCTCGATTCCCAGCCGTCGGCGAATGTATTCAAAACCAGGGCCGACCGCCAGCGTGGCCGAGGTCAGCACTGCGGTCTCGAGCTTATCGAAGACGCAGGAGCGCAGAATCGGCGCGACATCGATGGGAGTGGCCTGCAAGAATACATTTGCCGGGCCGCTGCGGCCTTCCCGCCCAAAGCTCCGCCGCTCAATCCAGAACACGGTGTTGCGGTCCTCGGACTCCATCACGAACGAGACCTGCACGCGCAGTTCCTCTATTCGCCGGGAAAAGTTGAAAATTTCTTCCGGCTTTTCGCGCATGCCTTCGAGCTCGGAGCCGAGGCGAGTGAGTGCTTGCATCAAGGCAACGAATTCGTCCCCGTTTTCTTCGAGAAATTCGCGGCGGTTCTGGAAGGCGAAGCGGCCGTCCCCCGGCGGCAGCACGGAAAAGAAAAACTGTGACCGCTCGCGAAGGCTGCGAGTGGCGCTGAGAAGCCCTGCCGAAACCAGCTTGTGACGCTGCAGAAATGACTCTACATCGCGAATGAGTTCCTCAAAGCGCAAGTTGCTGACGGTCACGCCAAAGTAGCTGCCAGCCACATTTTCCAGATCGTGTGCCTCGTCGAAGATCACCGCACCGCAATCCGGCAGGATGCCGGCATCAGGAGCGTTTTCTGCCGACTGTTTGATGGCGAGATCGGCGAAAAACAGATGGTGATTGACGATGATGATGTCGCTTTCCATCGCACGGCGGTGCATTTCCGTAATGAAGCAGCGGTCGAACTGGCTGCACTTCTGGCCCAGACACTTGTCAGAGCGCGCGTCCAGACGCGGCCACAACGCGCTTGACTCGGGCAGCGAAGCCACCTCGGCGCGATCTCCGGTCTCGGTGCTTCTTTCCCACTCTGCAATAGCACGGTATTGCTCGATTTCTTCCAGGCCGCTGAGCACCGGCTGCCCGGTGAGGTCGTAGAGTTTCTGCCGGCATAGATAGTTGTTTCTTCCCTTCATGTAGCAGACGCGCAGGTGAGCTTCACCTTCCGGGAAGAGTGCGCTCTCGAGAAACGGAATGTCTTTGCGGAAGAGCTGCTCCTGCAGATTTTTCGTTCCGGTGGAGATGATTACGCGCTTGCCTGAGCGAATCACCGGCACCAGGTAAGCCAAGGTCTTGCCAGTGCCGGTGCCTGCTTCGACGATCAAGTGCCGCTTTTCATTCAGCGCTTGCTCGACGGCCTGGGCCATCTGCAATTGTCCGCGACGAAATTCGTACGCTGGGTGAGTACGGGAGAGCAGGCCGCCGGGGCCGAAGAACTGGTGGAGAGATGGCCGTCCAATGGCGGAGGGCGCGGACTGGGGAAGGCTGGACACGAGGAGTCTCTATAATAATCCGAGTGCGTACGCCGACCATCGCTATTGTGGGCCGTCCCAACGTCGGCAAATCCACACTCTTCAATCGGATTATCGGCCGCCGTCGGGCCATTGTCGGTGACGAGCCCGGCATAACCCGCGACCGCCTATACGGCGAGGCACACTGGCGTGGGCGGACGATGCGCGTGGTGGATACCGGCGGCATCATTCCCGAAGAGAAAGAGCACATTCCCGCCGAGATCTTCCGTCAGGCCAAGGTAGCTCTGGAGGAGGCCGATGCCGTAGTGATGGTGGTGGACGCTCGCACGGAACTCGCGGCACCCGATCTGGAGCTGGCGCGCGTCCTGCAACGGGGTGGAAAGCCATTGTTCCTGGCAGTGAACAAAGTGGATGCCGACAAAATCGAGGCGGCAGCAGAGGAGTTCCGACGCCTGGGCATTCGCAATCTTTTCCCCGTTTCCGCGGAGCACGGCAGGGGAGTGGCGGAGCTGCTGGATGCGATCCTGGAGGTGCTGCCGGAAGATCAAACCAAAACCGAAGACCAAAACATAACCACAGAGGGCACAGAGGAACTTCTAGAAACGGCAGAATCTGCCGATGCAGCGCCGAGGGAGACAAGAGTTGCCATCATCGGCCGGCCGAACGTCGGCAAATCTACGCTCCTGAACCGGCTCACAGGCTCCTCGCGAGCTATCGTTTCCCCGGTACCTGGAACCACGCGGGATGCGGTTGACGAAATCGTGCAGCGTGGTTCGCAGCGCTATCGTTTCATTGACACCGCCGGTATCCGCCGCAAAGGCAAGACACGGCTCATGGCTGAGAAGCTCTCAGTGGTGATGGCGCGCAAGCACCTGGAAGCCGCGGATATTGCGCTACTGGTGATCGACGCCACCGAGGGCGTAACCGCCCTGGACGCTACCATCGCCGGCTATGCCCATGAGAGTGGCCGCTCCATTATTGTTGTGGTCAACAAATGGGATTTGGTGGCGGGAAAACCTGCAGCTCAGGATTCCGACGAAACTAAAGCTAAGGGTGCCACCCACACCTGGCGTGGGCGCCAGATGCCGCGCCAGGACCGGCCGGTTGATCGCAAGGTTTACGAAGCCCAACTCCGCGATTCACTGAAGTTTTTGGCTTACGCACCGGTAATCTTTGTTTCGGCTAGCACCGGCAAGAACACCCACAAAATCTTCCCCACTTTGGAACTTGTCGCCGCGGAGCGCCGCAAGCGCATTCCGACTGGCGAAATGAATCGCTTTCTCAAACACATTGACTTCGACCGGGCCTCGGTTCCGGCAGCCAAGCGGATCAAAATTTATTACATGACCCAGGCTTCCACTTCACCCCCGACATTCGTATTGTTCGCCGATCGCGCCGTGAAGCTGCATTTCTCTTATCAGCGTTTTGTCGAGAATCAAATCCGGCAGGCGTTTGGATTTGTGGGCACACCAATTCGCATCAAAACGCGCGGGCGCGAGTAGCGACAGCCTCAGCCGGCCGCTGGTTCAAGCTGCGGCGGCACCGGAGGAGGGGCAGGGTGCAACACCGCATTGAGCGCAGGGTACCTCGCAGCCAGAAAATAGATGGAATAAGCGGGAAAGAACACGGTCGCGGGTACTGATACCAACCCCACCACGTAAAGTGCTCCTGCGAACACCAAGCACCCAGCGATGACCGCAGCGGTGATGGTGTACACATTCCAGGTCACGCCTGCGCCTTTGAACACGAGCACAAGCACAACCGTGAGCAAGCCTGTGGGTATTAGTGCCATCAGGAAAACGATGACGGTAGCGATTCCTATTATGAAGGCGGCGCCGATGGCCAACACCAGCTTCATCCCAAGGTACCCAGCATAACTCCCGCGTTCGCTCTTCATCATGCGAAGCAGGCGGCGCCAGCCTTCCATTGCGCTGATCGGCTCCAATGCCATTTGAGGTACGACGAAGTCTTTGGTCAGCACGGTTATCACAAAAAGAACCAGCATGTAGGCCATGGCCACCAGGACGGCCAGTACCATTCCCAGCCCCGCCGCCACCGCATGTCCGGCGGAGTGCCGCGTCATCCCTAACAGCCCCGCGATCCCGGCCGGAATGCCGATCAAAACTACCAGTCCCCCTAGTGCAACTAATCCCAGCAGCAACTGCCAAATGAAAAATCGTCTGCCCTGTGGCTGCCACTTCTCCCAGCCTTCGCGCAGTAAGCATCGGCCGGTGAGCACGCACTCGAAAAGAATGAACCGGGAGATACTGTTTATATATAGAAACGTCAGAAGAAGAATCGCACCGGCTACGATCAGTCCCGTGATCAAAATCGCGAGATGAACGTGATCCATCCCCTTCAGAATTCCCGCTAAGGGCAGCAATTCTCGCGAAGCATTGCCGGTGGTTGTAGGAGCGGGTACGTGAAAGCTGCTACTAGGGCAACCGCCAGCGCTGGAGATTTCCCCGGTCGCGAGTCCGAGCAGCGCCAACCGCGCCCATTGCGCAAAACGGAATGGCCTGAACAGCCGTTCCTTGGCAAGCTGAAGCGCGGGGCTAATGGCATCTACTGCGGAGGTCGGCACTACAAACTCCTTGCTTGCCTTTTCGCCGCGGGATGACTGCAAGGTACTTTGAATCGGGCTGGCCGTCAATCGGTTTCACTCGCCAACGAATGACGTTTAATCGACCTCGGAGCTGCAGGAGAGTCCCCTGACTAAAAAGACACTGCTCGTTCTGTAGTACAGGGTACATTCGGTTGGGACTCCAACCAACTTTGCAATTCCCCTAACGCGCGTTCACACTGCAGCCGATGCCGCTCGGCGCGGTCGCGGATTTTTGTTTCGAGCGGCGGCAGAAGATCGAATGTGATGTTTGCCGGCTGAAAATTCTGCGGATCAGCATGTGTGACGTAGCGCACCAGAGACCCGAATGCAGTCGCACGCGGGGGCGGAACCGGCACGTCGCCAAGCGCTAGCGCCGCGGCATGCATCCCCGCCATGAGTCCGGTTGCAATTGATTCGACGTAGCCTTCCACGCCGCAGATCTGTCCGGCAAAGAGCACATTCGGATGCAGCTTCATCTGCAAAGTCTCGCGCAGCAGAGAAGGCGCATTGATGTAAGTATTGCGATGGATCTGTCCATAGCGCAGAAAGCGCGCGTTCTCCAGCCCGGGGATGAGGCGCAGCACGCGGGCCTGCTCACCAAACTTCAAATGATTTTGGAAACCAACAATGTTGTACGAATCGGCTCGCAAGTTTTCCTGCCGCAATTGCACTACGGCGTAAGGCTGCTTCCCAGTGCGGGGATCGCGGAGGCCTACCGGTTTCATGGGCCCGAATCGCAAAGTGTCGCGCCCACGCCGGGCGATTTCTTCAATTGGCAGGCACGCTTCGAAATAGTTCAGCTTCTCCCAATCGCGAGCCTCCACCGACTCTGCCGCGAGCAGCGCGGCATAGAAGCGGTCGTACTCTTCGTTACTCATGGGACAGTTGATGTAATCGGCTGTCCCCTTGTCATAGCGGGCGGCGCGGTACACGCGCGAAAGGTCAATCGAGTCAGCCTCGACGATCGGGCTTATAGAATCGAAAAAATAAAGATGCGTGCTGCCGCTGAGGCGTGCGATTTCTTGCGACAGCGCATCGGAGGTGAGCGGTCCGGTCGCAATGATCGTGGTCCCGGCTGCTTCGTCAATGCGCGTGACTTCCTCTCGGTGCACATGGATGTTCGGCTCGCCAGAAATTGCCTGGGTAACTGCCGCGGAGAATGCGGTGCGGTCCACAGCCAGCGCGTGTCCGGCGGGAACGGAGGCGGAACGCGCCAACTCAAGTAGCAACGAGCCGGCACGGCGCATTTCTTCCTTGAGCAGCCACGGGGCGGTGTTCTCGCTCTCGGACTTGAGAGAGTTCGAGCACACCAGCTCAGCAAAGTCGCCGGTCTGATGGGCTGGAGTGGAGCGCACCGGCCGCATTTCGTAGAGGTCAACGGACACACCCCTGCGAGCCAGTTGCCAGGCGGCTTCCGAGCCGGCCAGACCGGCGCCAATTATTTGCACTCGCGATGGCAAGGTTCGACTTCCCCGGTCTTGTATTATAGGTGCCTAATCATGGAGTTAACGATGGCAAGAATTAAGCTGGTGGAACCGAACGCTGCCGACCCCGAAGTAAAAGAAATTTACGAGAAAGTGCTCAAGGGCAAGCCGGGCAATGTTCACAAAGCATTGGCTCAGCGACCGGAGATCTTCAAGAACTTCCTAAGTTTTTACAGCAGCGTGGGCAGAGGACTGGAGAAGCGCCTCTACGAGATGGTGTACATCCGCGTTTCCATGTTGAATCGCTGCCAGTATTGAATGCAGCACCACCTCGCTTCGTCGAAGCGCGCCGGGCTTACCCAGGAAGATTGGAAGGCACTAAAAACCCCCTCTACCGCTTCTTTCAGCGACAAAGAAAAAGCTGCGCTGGCATTCGCCGAAAAGCTCACGCGCACACCGTGGGAGATCAGCGACGGCGACATCGCCGGCCTGAAGAAGCATTTCTCCGACCCTGAGATTGTTGAGTTGGATATTCTGGTCGGCGTGGTTAACCTGACCAACCGATTTACTGATCCACTTGGGCTGGAGCTCGAATTTCCGCCGGAAAAGATTTAGTTGCCCTATGTAAGTCGATGAGTGCATGCACCCAACTCACGTGGGCACAGGCGCCCTCGCCTGTGCTGGCGAGCGTGGCTCGCCTTGGGCCCGCGAGGGCGGATGCCGCGATAGGCAATCAAAGTATTATCCGTTCGTCGGCTACTCGCCGGGTCACGCGCTCGCGATCCAGGTATTCGAGCAGTGGGATGGCGTACTTCCGCGTGATGCCGGTGAGGTCTTTGAATTCGGCCACGCCCATCTTCGGGGATTTGGCTTTGTGTGCAATTACGCGGCGCCGAAGATCATCCAGGGCATCGCGATGGAAAACCAGGTCGTCGGAAATCTTCACCAACACTTTATCGCGCAAAAGCAGGGTGACGATCTTCTGAGCGCGCACACGATCCACTCGCAATCCGGCTAGCACGTCCTTTAACGCCGGCACCTTCAATCCTGCTGACGAAAATGCCTGCTCGATGGTGCGCTTCGATTCCGCCTCCTCGTCGCGCAGCACCACGCCTCGCCCCGCGGCTCGTACCTGCTCGCCCGTGGCCTCGAGCTTCTTGTCGCGGAGCAGCGCTTCGAGAACCCCCTGAAAAACTTCCGAACTTAGATGCAGTTTCTCGCGAAGCTCTTCCTTGCTGATCCCCGCCACCAGCGGATTGGCAGCATGAAATGCATTGACGGTGGCGAGCGCCCCTGCCCGGGCCTGATCGAACCCTTCCGCCGATATCAGAACTTTCCCGATGCGGCGAATGCTTTTGTCTAGAGATTTCGCAGTCGCTTCGATCTCCTGCCGTCGCCACCCTGTTTCGTTGACAACGTCCTCGAGCCCGAGCCCGGATTTGCCACGCCGGGCCACACGAGCACTGAGTATTTCTGCAGGCGAGCCATTGGCAAGGATCTCGAGATCAGTTCCGCTTTTCTGCGCTAATTTGCCCGGCAAGGGAGCCGCATCGAGCACCACCCCGCCCCCGATCGTGACCACCGGTGAAAACTGGCGCAGGATGAAGCGGTCCCCGGGCAGCAGCAACATTGGCTGCGCGGGACGCAATCGCGCAAAGCCGGATTGTCCGGGCGCAAGCTGCTTGGCGCCATGCAAGTTAACTTCGGCGACGGTTTCTGCGGTATAAGCGTGCAGGTGAACCCGAGCCCGCTCGCGCAGCGGACGCGCCGAGGGCAGCAGCGAGAGCGACACGTCAATCCGAGAAGTCGCGCGAAAGGTGTCCGGGGGCGCGAGAACCATGCCGCGCGCCAGATCATCAGTGGTGAGGCCGGCGAGATTAAGCGCGGTACGCTGGCCTGCGGTGGCCACGTTGGCTTGACGGCCATGCACTTGAATTCCTCGGACCCGCACCCGCCGTCCGCTCGGAAACACTTCCAACTCGTCTTCCTTCTGAATCCTTCCTGAAACCAGAGTGCCGGTCACCACAGTCCCGAAGCCTTTCATTACGAACACGCGGTCGATCGGCAGTCGCGCGAAGGCTTCGGAATCTTTGGGCTGCGCCGCAGCAGCGATCTTCGACAGAGCCTGCTTGAGTTCCGGAATACCTGCGCCGGTCTTTGCGCTTACGGAGACGATTGGCGCGTGCGAGCTATCGAGAAAAGATCCACGCAGAAACTCTTCCGCTTCCAGTCGCACCACATCCAAGGTATCGGCATCCACCAAATCAGACTTGGTGATTACGGTGATCCCGCGTCGAATCGAAAGCAGCCGGCAAATATCAAAGTGCTCGCGAGTTTGCGGCTTGATGGATTCATCGGCGGCGATGACCAGCAACACCAAGTCAATCCCGCCTACACCCGCCAGCATGTTGCGCACAAAACGCTCATGTCCGGGGACGTCAACAAAGCCGAGTCGCAGCGTCTCGCCTGCAGCGTCGGGCAGCTCCAGATACGCGAAGCCGATATCAATAGTTATGCCGCGTCGCTTTTCTTCCTCTAACCGGTCAGGATCGGTGCCGGTCAGCGCCTTCACCAGCGCGGATTTCCCATGATCAATATGGCCGGCGGTGCCGACGATTACGGACTTCATCGCACAACAGTGTACTCAATCCGCCGAAAGCGCCACCGTCGGGCATCTTCACGGCCGAATCGCTTTAGAATGGAAGAGAGATGGCAAAGCCCCTGGTCACTATCGCCAGCTTTCGCGACCTGCCTGAGGCGTGGCTCGCAAAGGGCTCATTAGAGTCAGTCGGCATTCCCTGCTTTCTGGCCAATGAGAACATCGTTCGGTTGGATTGGCTGTATGCCAATGCGGTAGGTGGGGTGCGCCTTCAGGTTCACAAGAAAGACGCCAAGATTGCCACCGAACTTCTCGGCTCGGGAATTCCGGCAGTAATTTTTGGTGAGGAAGGCGAACTTTACCTTCAGCCGACCTGTCCGGAGTGCGACTCATTAAAGATCTCTTACGGTGACCGCAATCGTTGGGTCAGGTTTCTTTCCTGGCTAATGCTTTCTTTCCCTTTGCCATTCCCAAGGAGGCTGCGATGGAGATGCCAGGATTGCGGGTATGAATGGAAGGAGAAACCAGGGGAGCCTGCCGAAGATCCCGCAAATCAGGAAGAACGGGTATAAACACCCAGAAACTCGGCATCAACCCCGTACGGGGCTCAGGAAAGCCGCAGTTTTTCGGCTCTCCTGAGGCTGTCCCGTAACCTCCGGGACAGAAACTCGTTACATACCAGTTCAGATGCGCCCACCGCCGCAGGGGTTTTGCTGCTCCCTTTCCAGTTGGGCAGTTCAATGCGACAATAAAGATATCCCCGAGATCCAATCAATGAACCCGGTTACCGCCTCTGCCATTAGTCCCGAAGTCGTCCGCGAGCACGGTCTTACGCCGGAGGAGTACGAAAAAATCCAAAAGTTGCTCAGACGCGAACCTAGCCTGACCGAATTAGGTATCTTCAGCGTGATGTGGAGCGAACACTGTTCCTATAAGTCGTCTCGCGTTCACCTGAAGCGCCTGCCAACCCGCAGCCGGCGAGTCGTCCAGGGGCCGGGAGAAAACGCCGGCATCATTGACATTGGCGATGGCTGGGCCTGCGCGTTCAAGATCGAGTCACACAACCACCCCTCCTTTATTGAGCCGTTTCAGGGTGCCGCGACTGGTGTAGGCGGCATTCTGCGCGACATCTTCACCATGGGCGCGCGTCCGGTAGCGGTAATGGATTCGCTACGCTTTGGTTCCATTTCAAAATCCGGTACCGCCACAACTGAGGACGACTCCACAATCCACAAGAATCATTCAGTACTCGAAGGGGTAGTGAGCGGAATCGCCTCTTATGGAAACTGCTTTGGCGTGCCAAATCTTGGCGGCGAGACTAAATTCGAAAGCTCCTACTCCCGCAATCCCCTGGTCAACGCTTTCGCCCTTGGGCTGGTTCGTCGCGACAAGATCTTCTACGCCCGGGCCGCTGGCGAGGGAAACCCCGTCATATATGTTGGCGCGAAAACCGGCCGTGATGGCATCCATGGCGCCACCATGGCCAGCGAGGAATTTAGCGCGGCCTCAGAACAGAAGCGGCCCAATGTGCAAGTGGGCGATCCTTTCCTCGAGAAGTTGCTCCTGGAAGCTTGTTTGGAAGCCATGGAAACGGGTGCCGTGGTTGGCATCCAGGACATGGGCGCCGCTGGCCTGACGTGCTCGACTTGCGAGATGGGAGCGCGTGGCAAAGTGGGACTCGAGATTGAACTCGACCGCGTGCCGCAGCGCGAAACCGGTATGAGTGCTTACGAAATCATGCTCAGCGAGTCCCAGGAGCGCATGTTGCTGGTCGCTGAAAAAGGCCGCGAGCAGGAAGTATTGCGTGTTTTCGAGAAATGGGGTTTGGACGCCGTGGTCGTCGGGAAGGTGATCGCAGAGAACCGCATGCGCGTGTTGCAGCACGGGGAAGTGATGGCCGACATTCCCAATGACGCTCTCACCGACGACGCCCCGGTTTACGCCCGGCCAATGGAGCGTTGGGAGCCGCCGGTTCCGAGGGAAATGCCGGATGCGGTGCTATTGGGCGAGCGAGCCAACTTGACCGCGGAACTCAAGCAGTTGCTGGCCAGTCCGAATATCTGTTCGAAACGCTGGATTCACGAGCAATACGATTCGATGGTCCAGACCAATACGGTCGAAGGCCCCGGAGGCGGAGATGCTGGCGTCATCCGATTGAAGGGCACTGGCCGTGGTCTGGCAATGGCGCTCGATGGAAACGGGCGTTGGTGCTATCTCGATCCCAAACTTGGCGCCATGCACGCGGTCGCGGAGGCTGCTCGCAACGTCGCTTGCACGGGAGCGACTCCCGTTGCTGCCACAAACTGCCTGAATTTTGGCAATCCCGAGAAGCCCGAGATCATGTGGCAGTTCTCGCAGGTGGTGGACGGCATCACCAAAGCCTGCGAAGAGCTGGAAATTCCGATCACCGGCGGAAACGTCAGCTTTTACAACGAAACGCTGGGAGAGGCAATCTATCCCACTCCCGTTCTCGGCGTGGTGGGAATTGTTGACGATGTGGACAGCATTGCCCGAATGCATTTTCAGCAGCCCGGCCGCAGCGTAGTTCTACTTCGTGGTTCTGAGCCGGGTGATGTGACCGATGCTCAGGCGGAGTTTGGATCATCCGAGTACGCGAAAGAAGTTCTGGGAGAGATTTGGGGTTTCCCTCCGGCTTTGGAGCTGGAGAAGGAAGCTGCCCTGCAGAAATGCCTGGGTGAGCTGGTTCGCGACGGCCTGATCGATTCCGCCCACGATCTTTCCGAGGGCGGCTTGGCTGTAGCCTGCGCGAAGTCGGGGCTCCGGAATCTCGTCGGCGCCAGACTGGAATTGGGTTCCGGCGGCCTGCCTGCTGAGTGCGTCCTGTTTTGCGAGGATGCCAGTCGGGTAGTTCTCTCCTGCGACCCTGAGCATGTCGCGGGAATCCAACAAGCAGCCAGAAAATATGGCGTCAGGGCCCATTCCATCGGGGTTACAATTCCCGAAAAATTAGAGATTGAGGTAGACGGCAGGGTGGTGGTGTCGGCGGACATCTCAGACCTGCGCGAGGCCTGGGGCGAGGCGCTCGATCGAGCGCTCCACGCTGAGACTGAAGAGCGGCTGGTGCCGGAGATTTTGCAGAAGAGCTGAGAGCATGGTAAAGGCCTAACTGAGTAGGGCGAGGGCACACGGTTGAGCGGTGTTGGAGCACGAAGCGGAGCGGCCCGAAGGCCGCCGCGCCGCGCGATCAAAGGCCTGACCGAGTAGGGTGAGGGCACACGGTTGAGCAGCGGTGTTGGAGCACGAAGCGGAGCGGCCCGAAGGCCGCCGCGCCGCGCGATCAAAGGCCTAACCGAGTAGGGCGAGGGCACACGGTTGAGCGGTGTTGGAGCACGAAGCGGAGCGGCCCGAAGGCTGCCGCGCCGCGCGATCAAAGGCCTAACCGAGGATGTCGAGGGCACACGGTTGAGCGGTGTTGGAGCACGAAGCGGAGCGGCCCGAAGGCCGCCGCGCCGCGCGGTCAAAGGCCTAACCTGAGGATAGCGAGGGCACACTGTTGAGCGGTCTTGATAAATATAAAGACGAGTGCGGGGTGGTTGCTATATACGCTCACCCTGAGGCGGAGAAGCTCGCCTATCTCGGCCTCCACGCCCTGCAGCATCGCGGCCAGGAGTCGGCCGGGATCGTCACTTCTGACGGTGTGACTCTTCACTTCCACAAGGCCATGGGCCTGGTTGCCGATATCTTCACCGAAGAAGTCCTGGCTCCGCTTCACGGCACTTTGGCGATAGGTCACACCCGTTATTCCACCGCCGGTGGTTCCGCCCTGCTTAACGCACAGCCGATCGTGGCGCGTTCCAACAAGGGCACAATCGGGCTGGCACACAATGGAAACCTGGTAAACGCGCAAGAAATTCGCAACCGGCTAGAGAATCAGGGATCGATTTTCCAGACTACGAGCGATACGGAAGTCATCGTTCACTTGATCGCTCAATCCAAAGAGCAGACGCTTCCTGAAGCCATCGCGGATTCTCTGCGCCAGGTCGAGGGCGCATTCTCTTTGGTAATGATTACCTCCGACCGCATCTTCGCGGTGCGCGATCCGCGTGGATTTCGGCCGCTGGCCATGGGGCGCATTCGCGCTGAAAAAGGCGGACAGGACACAATCGTCTTCGCCTCTGAAACCTGCGCCTTCGATCTGATCGGCGCCGACTACGAACGCGAGGTGAAGCCGGGCGAAATGGTAGTGGTCGGCCCTGAGGGTGTGTATTCAAAGTTCTATGCGCCCGCCGCTCCTCAATCTTCCTGCATTTTTGAGCACGTTTACTTTTCGCGCCCGGACAGCATCGTCTTCGGGCGCGCCGTCGAAATCAGCCGCGAGTCTCTAGGCCGGGAGCTGGCACGCGAAGCGCCAGTCGAGGCTGACATCGTAGTGCCGGTGCCTGATTCCGGCGTCAGCGCGGCCATGGGCTTTGCCGCGGAGAGCGGCATCCCATTCCGCTTTGGGCTTATTCGTAACCATTACGTGGGGCGCACCTTCATTGAGCCGCAGCAGCACGTCCGCGATTTTGGTGTGAAGCTCAAGCTGAACCCAGTGCGGAGCGTGCTTCAAGGAAAGAAAGTCGTCCTGATTGACGACTCCATCGTTCGCGGCACCACTAGCCGCAAGATCGTCCGCATGATTCGCAACGCAGGGGCCCGCGAGGTACACATGCGGATTTCCTGCCCTCCAACCATCTCGCCGTGCTTCTACGGAGTGGATACGCCTTCGAAGCGGCAATTAATTGCGGCCAATAAATCCATCGAGGAAATTCGCGAATACATCGGCGCAGACTCGCTCTCCTATTTGTCGCTGGATGGAATGAAGCGCGCCTGCGGTGACGGGCAGAAAGCTACCTACTGCACTGCTTGCTACACCGGGAAATATCCTACCGACTGGGTGGACGTGGAAGAAATCCAACCCGCCGAAATTAGCAAGCCGTAATTCCGGAAGTTAGAAGTTCGGCACAGCTTCCAGCAGACGCACGTTCCACCGGTCCGCTGCCGGCGTCATAAGCGTCACGTAACGAATTGTTGCTTGCTCATCGTGGAGGACGGTGCTGCCATCGAGAACTTGAATTTCCAATTGTGCGGTGTCGTGCAGCTCCATGGCGCCGCCATCCGGAGAGTAGAAGTAGGCCGTCAACTTGTGGCCGTGATCAATGTAGCGAGTGCGGGTACCAGACTTTTGCTGCGCGGCAATTGCGTCCCCGAATTTCGTCCGCGCGAATCCTGCAAAGTACTGGTCTAAAACTCCGGCGCGGTTCTGCTCCAGCGCGGCGGCAAGCGTCTGCCAGGCTCGCGCGTAGTCACGCGGAATATTTCGTGCGGTCACGTCTTCAATCTGGCGTGGGCCGATATTGTCGGTGATGAACTGCACCTGTGGCGGGTTTGGGGCAGCCCCGTACAAGCGCGCCACTGCGGCCAGTAGCAAAAGGCCGATGATCAAACCAACCCAATGAATCCTGCTGGTCTGCGGCCAATTCATTGCGCTCCTCCAACCCGCACTTCGTTTCCCATGACGACCCCCGAGGCCACCGAGATAGTTGCGGGCCCCGCCGTCTTCAAGGTGGCCCGCGCCACACCCTTTTTGATGGGAGCGTCTACCGTGCTCGTTCCGCTGCTATCGGCTGCGGTGAAAGTTACCACCGTCCCATCCGAAACCGGATTCCCCGTGCAGTCGCGCACCGGATCGGTTTCTACCTCAATTCCTTTGGGCGAGCGCTGCGCCTTCAGGCGGAGATTGCAAGGATCAGAAGCCACTTGCTGGATTACACGTTTCTCGTTTGCTCCTTGCAATGAGGCCACAAACTGAGCATTGCCGGCCTTGCGGCTGGAATTCATTCTTGTCCACGCCACCCCATCGCGGGACTGTACCGACTGTGAAACCGCTGGCGCATCCTTCACGGCCAGCCGAAAATCAACCGTTTCCGGCTGCCGAACCAGGTTCTTATATTTATCGAATACGAAGACCACACCCAAAATGCCGCTCCCCCGGGCCACCGGCACCCGTGAAGGATGCGCCAGGAAGCTGAGGTCCGCCGCGTTGGTTGCAACCACATAGAAGCTGGCGCTGCTATCGTTTCCGGAGCCGCGAACCAGAGCAAGATATCGTCCCGCGCTGCGGATTTCTTCCGGGCGAATGTGGATCTCATCGCCCAGTCGAACTTCGCGCTTCACAGAAAAACTTGGGCCGACCAGATAAAACGTGGCCTTCCCACTGCCGCTCGTCGCAATGGAAAATTCGGTTCCCGCCGGAACCGTCGGCGGCACGCGCAATTCCGCTGCCTCCAGGCAATAGGCGGCAAACAAAGTTACGGCAATCAGCCATCCCCAATGAGTGATCCGCATGTCGGCTAGGACCGTTCCCGAAGGTAGTAATTTACCGTGACCCGATAGTTCTGCACTTTTCCGGCAATCGTGTCCGGCATCTGCACTGCAAAAGGTTCCGGCGTCTGGGGCAATAGTGCCCGATCCACATATCCGTTCGAGACCCAAATGACCTTGCCTTGATTGTCGTAGTAGGTAGCCAAAACCTGGGCAATATTGACGGTTTGTCCGCTCTCATTGAGCAGTTCACCACGCAGCACTTTGCGGCCAAGAGCGTCGCTGTCTTCATGCTGGCTGAGCACGCCGATCACGGGATCTGCCGAGGCTGGCACCAGCATGGCGCGCGCATCCATGCGCACACTCTTGATCTGGGTCAGATTAATCCCGCGAAAGTCTATGCGGAACGGCGAGACCTGTTTTGGCAGCAAAGTATGCGAGATGTTATCGAAGCTGCCTTCTTCATCAATGTTCGAGCCGTCTTTCCCGATCAGAATTGCGTTTACGTCTATGAACGCCGGAACCGTGTCTTCATTCACGATCTCGCCCATCACGATGGTGTCGCCGCCGTGTTGGACAGCGTTCATGGAGACAATGCGCACTTGCGGTGAGTCAACGTTCTGGCTTCCCCAGTCGTCATCCACGCCCCGATTGATGATGTCCCAGCGCAGGTAATTTACCGGTATTACCTGTGGGGGAACTTTGGCCTGCTTCTCTAACGGCCACACCACTTTCCATGCCTCGCCGTCGCGCACCACCTTCAAGTCGCGCACGTCATAGATGGGGCCGACCGCGGTTGACCAACGCATGCTGGTTCGAACCAATGACTGCTGCGGGTTCTCGTTCAGCACGCGCGTTTGCGATCCTTCCAAGCTGGAATATGTGCGCAGGCTGCCATAGTTGCCGTTTAGATCGTGAATGAACGAGTCCTTATCCACATCACCAGTGTTGGCCAATTTCGCATAGGCATGGTCCCAGTCGTGGCGAGCTATGTCACCCAGCAGGGCGCGGACCATTTGTTCTGGAGTCTTGGTTGGTGCGCCCACGCCGGGAAGAGCTTCCCCCATGGGCATGGTGAGCGAAGGGGACTGGCTAACCGGGAAAACGAAGCCCAGTACCACAAGAAGCACAGTCAAAATTGCGAGAAAAATTCCGACCTTCATTACCGGGCCTCCCGTAGAAACATTGGCTCTCCCGCCGGAAATTCCACCGTCTCCGCCGCTCTCTTTCGCTCCGGCAACAGCAGGACGAACAATATGGCGAAGATGCTGGTGGCCATCGGCAACGTGCCCCACAGCACGCCCTGCCAGGGCGCAGGCATCGCATCCGAAGGAATGGGATGAGCGGGGGGAACGCTCTCCTTCGACCACACCGTTATTAATCCGCTATCGAAGGTGTCTATCTTTCGCCAGCCGGCGAAAACGAGAAGCGGGTCATAGTACGGGTCGCGCACAAAAATATATTTGAGGCCGTAACGATTCGCGTGTTCGAGCATGGCGCGCAGCGATGCCATTCCCGCGGTGCCGTAGTATTTCGCACTCGTCAGCTGGCCGGTGCCATACTGGGTAAACTCAGGCAGCAATCGCGCCGAGTTGTACTCGCCATCCACACTGCTGGCTACGGTATAGGTCCCTACCTTGGAAAGCTCATTGCCGAAGCCGAGCGTCAAGTACCGGTAGCGGTCGTGACCGTCGCGGTTCAAGAACTGAATCACCGGTTTTACATCAAATCCGGTGACCGGTTTATACGGATTAATGGGCAACCAACCCAGTGCGAGTGCCAGACTGCCGATACCACCCAGCGCCATGATCAACGCCCCTTTTCTGCGGTAGCGGGCGATCATTTCCGTCGTCAGCAATCCCACAAACGGTAGCGCCAGCAGCGTCGCCCAAAAGGTGAAGCGCTCAAACGTAAGGATGTCGAAGGCGCGGCCCAGGAGCCATTTCGGCATTGGCGTGGTGCCGCCCAGTCCCAAAATGAAGGTGATCCAGAATCCGACCAGCAAAGGCCGCAAACGGCGAACCTGGCCACCCCGAATAAAAATGTACGGGAATGCCAGCAGCAACGCGCCATAGGGAACTAGGAAATAGTTGATTCCCAGCAAACCCCCGGTCAGTAAGTTGGAGCGGCTGGCGTGAGGAATCGGAATCTGTTTGATGGGGTGCTGAATAATCGCGAGCCAATAGGGAAGCAGAACAATGCCTGTGCCAATTGCTGTCAGCGCCGTGAATACGGCGGTACGGGCCCATACAGCCACCACAGACGTTGCCGGTTGTTCATTCCGATCCATCACTGCAAGCCAGATCACGGGGAGGGCAAACAGAATTGCGCCAAAAACCAAGGTGACGTGGTGGACCGCAGCACCGGCAAGGCTAATGGCGACGCCTTTTAGAAGCGAACGAAATTTTGAGCTGCGTATCCAGTCGTAGAAATCCGGGAGCGCATTGAAGAACAGCGCTGCCGCGATCGTGGTTGAGAGCTGGCCCGCCTCATACAGCAAGAAAGAGAGCGCTCCAACGAAGACGCTTGCTATTGCCGCATAACTGGCTGAGCGTTCGTCCACCCACAGCTTGGAAAAACGGTAGATGCCGACCGGCAACAGCAGCACGCCGATCAATTGCACAATGGCGTATGCCATGTTCAACCCGACCACGTGTGAGACGAGTGCCATCCATTGGTGCTCCAGGGGCGGATAGGTGGTCTGTGAAAATCCCGCAAACCACTTCTCATTCCACGGGTTCCACCAGTGCTGGGCGTAATGGCTGGCAAAAAAGATATGGAAATTACTGTCGAACGAGTTTGACGGCAATTGCATGAACAGCAAAGGGCCGTGTATCGCCAGGGCCAAGAGCACAATTGCATAGAGCGGAATAAGGCGTCGCTGGGGTTCAGCGTAGGACGTTGCAGCCAATGGGAGCCTCCGAAATCCTGAGCAGCAGTTTGGATTCCCAAACCAGGGGTCGGGGTTTTCCAGCTACTCACCTGCCCGTGCCATTAACTTTGCTTCGCTTTTCCTTGGTGGCTCCTGATTTCAGGTGCTCCGATGCCCTCCGCGGCCGTGGCACCGGAAGTCACAACAAGGGTATCCGCCTTCCATAGGTAGGTATTCACACTGCTGTACTTTCCCTAAGCGTCCGTTTTATCGGCAGTTTGCATCAGAGCAGTTGGAATGCTGCTTGCCTGCTGTTCTGCCGGCAGACCTATACCTGCAATGGTGATCCGTTGAGAAAAGTGTTCCCGATCATTACTTGTTCCCTAATGGTGCTGGCACTTGGCCGCCTGCAGGGGCAGACCTTCGAGATTAATGGTCAATCCACTCAATCCAGTAAGCCATCACCCGCCAGACCTGCCAAAAAGTCTGCACCCAGGTCCGCGCCAAGCGGCAAGAGCGCCGGCCAGCCAGCCCCATGGGCACGCGAGTCACAGGGAATCGGTTGGGGCTCGAGCATCCAGGTCTCCCGGGTAGCGCGCGCCGCCCAGGACGCCATGCGCCGAGGCGAAAATGGCAAGGCGGCTGACTTCGCGCAACGTGCGGCACAGGCAGCGCCGCAGAACCCCGATTTCTGGTTTCTTTATGGCTATACCGCTCGCGTCGCCGGTCGTTACCAGGCCTCTATAGACGCCTATAACCATGGCTTGCAGCTGAAGCCCTCGTCCATTCAGGGACTTTCAGGTCTGGCTCAGACATATGCCCGCATGGGCAACTCCGACGAGGCCAAGAAGCTGCTCATGAGAGTGATCGCCGCCAATCCCCGCGGGGCGAACGATCTGTTGCTCGCCGGGGAACTGTTCCTCAACACGGACGAGCCACAAAAGGCGCTGCCTTTGTTGCAGCGCGGGGACGCGTTACAGCCTTCATCCCGTGCGGAAGTGCTCTTGGCAAAGGCGTATCAGCGCACCAAGCAGCCAGAGCGCGCTAAACAAATGCTGCAGGCTGCGGAGCGCCGGTCTCCTGGAAGTCCCGAAGTGCTGCGCGCTGTCGCCGGGTTCTATCGCGAGGCTGGAGACTACAACTCAGCCATTGCGGCCCTGAAGAAGGTCCGTTCGCGCACTCCTGATCTGGTGGCCGAGCTGGCCTACACCTATCAGCTTGCCGGCAACAAACAACAGGCCGCCCAGTATTATGCGGAAGCTGCCAACGCCGCCCCCCAAGAATTCGCGTTGCAGATTAACGCTGCCCAGGCACAAGTCGGCGCCGATAATCTTTCCCAGGCAAAGACTTTCATAGATCGCGCGGCTGCCCTGCAGCCGGATCACTATCGTGTGCACGCGGTGCGGGGGACCATCGCTCAGCTGCAGGACCGTCCTGCCGAGGCCATCCGCGAGTACCAGACCGCCCTTGAGAAACTTCCCGAGGGGGCGCCCGAAGGCTTGCTGTATCCCATCGAGCTGCGCATGACTCTTGCTCAGCTATATCGTGATACCAATGACCAGACTTCGGCCGAACAACAGGCCCGTCTGGCTTCCGCCGAGGTCGGCAAGTTACAAATTACGGGGCCACTCCGCCCGGAGTTCCTGCGCTTGCGGGCGGCCATTGAAAACAGCAATGACGACCTCCAGTCCGCCGATAGAGATCTGAAAGAAGCGCTCTCACTCGATCCAAATAACAACAATATCCGGTTGCAGTTTGCAAACCTGCTCTGGCGATTGAAAGATAAGCCTGCCGCCAGGCAAATGTTCATGGAAGTCTTGCAGCGCGAGCCCAATAACCGCTTCGCCTTGATTTCAACTGGCTACCTCCTACGCGACATGGGAGACACCAAAGGTTCAGAGAAGTATTTTCTGAACGCCGTTCATCTCTACCCCAACGTGTACGTTCCGTACCTGGCATTGGGTGACCTGTATACCGGGACCGGTGAGTTCGCCAAAGCGCTGCAGAGTTACGAGCAGGCCTACAAACTGGCGCCCACAAATCCGCTGATCGTTGCTGGCGGTACCAATGCGGCGCTGGAATCACACAAGCTTCCACTGGCCCAGTCCTGGCTGGAGCGCGCTAAAGGCGAAATGCAAAACAATGCCGAGGTGATGCGCGAGCACGAGCGCTATCTCACCTGGACCGGTAAGTACGAGGAGTCAGCACGATTGGGTTGGCAGGTAATTCAGAAATTGCCACGGGACCGCGAAGGTCCGGTGTATCTGGCCTACGACTTGTTTTACCTGAATCGCTACGACGACGCGTTGCGCGTGGTGGAACACTACAAGCCCATCCTGCCCAAGGAAAAAGATCTGTGGTTGATCTCCGGTTACGTGCACACGCGTGCCGGATTGCTGACCAAAGCAGTGGACGATTTCAGCCATGCGCTGGAGCTGGACTCCAAAATGGCCACCGGCTACGTGAATCGCGGCTTTGTATTCAACGACACTCAAAATGCACAGCAAGCCGCGAGCGATTTTGAGACCGCGCTCAAGTTGCGGCCCGACTACGGCGAGGCCCACTTGGGAATGGCGTATGCCAACCTGCAGCTGCATCGTCCCAAGCAGGCCCTGCAGCAGGCTAATACGGCCGAACGCCTGCTCGGCGAATCAAAAGCCACGCACCTGGCGCGGGCCGGTGCATATCGCCAGCAGTTGCTGCTTGCCGAAGCGACCAAGGAATATCAAGCGGCGCTGAACTACGAGCCGCGGAACCTCGAGATCCAGCTTTCGCTCGCGGACACACAGTACCGTCTGCACCGATTTAACGACTCCATTGACACACTAAACAAAGCGCTGGCGCTCTCTCCCGACGACCCTTTTATCTATGCCCAGCTGGCTCATAACTATGTCCGCTTACACAGGCGAGAGGAGACCCTCCGCTACATTGAAGCAGCCGAGCGCGCGGGGGGTGACCAGACCGACGTGTTGCTGGCCAGCGGCGATGCACTGCTGGAACTGGGTGATCGTAATGCGGCTATGGACCGCTTCGCTCGTGCGCTTAGCTCGCCTGCCGCAGACCGCGTTGAAGCTCGTCTGGCGATTGCCCGGGTCTTTCAGCGTGAGGGACATTTCGACGATGCTCGCCAGCAGATCAGCCTTGCCTTTGCTGAGGCCCGCATAGGCGAGGCCGCCCCCGTTACCTCAGACAATTTTGTGGAAGCTGCCGGACTGTTCCTGCAGATGCACGACTTCAATCTGGCCGAAAAGTATTTTCAGCGAGCCAAGGCCGCCGGCGCTGACGATAGCGTTATTGCCATCGGAATGGCGAATACCTATCTCGCTCAGGGTCAAACTCAGAATGCTGAGGCGCAGCTTGCCAGCCTGGGGAATTCTGCAGATTACGACCACAATTACGACTTCATGATGGCGCAGGCCAATGTCTACCGGCAGCAGCAGAACAGCAATCGCGCCCTGATGGCCTTTGCCCGCGCTACCAGTCTGGCAGCGGAGGATGAAAATGCACAGCGTGCCGAGCTGGACGTTGCCGGGCAAGAAGGGCGACCCATTACCGAGAACGTGAGCGTGGGTTCCCAGATGTCCCTGGCGCCGGTTTTCGAAGACATCAATATCTATCAGCTCGACGCGCGGTTATTGGGAGTCACGGGAAATCCCGCGCTCCTTCCACCCCCGCGGCATTCCTGGGAAACCAAGGCCGACGCCGACTACAAGATCCATATCGGCAACTTTCCTACCATTACCGGCTTCGTGGAAGAGCGCAATGCGAACGGAACCGTCTCAATCCCGAGCACACTATTGATCCAGCATCGCAACACGTTCGATACCTCTTTCAATAGCGGGATAAACCCTGTGCTCCGTCTCGGATCAAACAAAATTGTCTTCAACCCAGGACTGCAGTTCACTCTGCGGCGAGATACCAGCGCTCCGACCTCAATGAACCAGAATTTGTTCCGGCAATACCTGTATCTCTCTACGTCTTCCTTCTTCAACTGGGTTTCGATACGGGCCAACTTAATGCGTGAAGCTGGTCCCTACACACGTTCCCCTCTCCCCCTACGCTCGAGCGACAAAACTGCGACTCTCCAATTCACCGTGGGCCGCCCCTGGGGAAAGACAGCACTTATTACCGAATACTCCGTCCGTGACATACAGTTTCCGCCCCTGGTGCGTGAGTACTACCAGACCAGTGCCGGCATTGGTCTTCGGAGAAAATTCGGCGAGAGATTCACCGCCAGCGTGTTGGCTGACTACTTACGTGCATGGCGCGTGCAGGACAATAGATTCGCAATTGCTCAGGCTTTGCGGCCCTGGGGACGCTTCGAGTACCGGCCCAATACTCGCTGGTCTGTCTTGGGAGCAGTTGCACTTTCGCGTGGCGCGGGATTTCACCTCTATGACAACGTGCAAGGCGAATTTCTCGTCTCATATGTAAAGCCCGTGCAACACACGCTGAGCGCGGTGGATGGCGAGGTGCCGGTCGCCTATCCTTTGCGGTTCTCGGTGGGTGTACAACAGCAGACCTTTTATGGTTTTACTGGCCGTGGCAGCGCAACCAGCATTGTTCCAGTGATTCGCCTCTCGCTCTTTTGATCGTTTAGGCGCATCTCCCGACAGTTCACTCAATGTCCCAACTCACTTCCATTGCCGACCGGTTCGGATCAGCGTTGAAACTGAACCCCACTGCGACCCAAAAGCGCATCGTGACTGGAAGTCTCACCATGCTGGTCGGGTCCGGGATGGTCGCGCTCTTGAACCTGATCTATAACGTGGGCATTGCCCACCTTCTGGGCCCAATCGCATTCGGCGAAGTGGCAGCCATATACACGCTGCTGATGCTGCTCTCAGCTATTACTTTGACGCTTCAGTTGGTATGCGCCAAGTTTGTAGCCCGCAACGACTCACCCGGCGCCAAGGCTGCCGTGTACTTGGCATTGCGCCGGCGCGCTTGGTACTTCGGAGCGACGATTGCTTTATTGCTCATTTTGGCTAGCCGCCCATTAGCCGTTTATCTGAACCTTAGCTCTCCTATTCTGGTCATCCTGCTGGCGGTTGGGATCGCCTTCTACATTCCTTTAGGGGTGCGACGGGGCGGAATGCAGGGCACATATGCCTTCCGCAAGCTGGCACTCAATTTTGTTCTCGAAGGCGTGGTCAAGCTGGGGGGCGCTCTGGTTCTCATCCGGATGGGAACGGGCGTGATCGGCGCCATTGCGGCGGTATCAGCCTCGGTGATCATCGCTTACGTATTTTCCCACCCCGGTCACGAACTGGAAGCCTCTCCCCAACCCGGCATACCGGCTTCCTTCCGCGAGGTCATGCAGGCCATCGTCTTCTTTGTGGGTCAGGTGATCATCAACAATATAGACATTGTTCTGGTGAAACATTTCTTCTCTCCCGAGCAAGCCGGCCTGTATGCCGCGGCCGCCCTTGTCGGTCGCGTGGTTTACATGTCGTCATGGTCGGTGGTGAGTGCGATGTTTCCTATCTCGGCGGGCGCCACCCCCGCCAAGCAGAACGATCGAGGCATACTGGCGGCTCCTCTGGCTATCGTTCTTTTCATTACCGGCAGCTTCGCATTGCTGTTGTCGTTTTTTCCAAATCTGGTTTGGCGCGCGGTGTTCGGCGCCGACTTCCTGCATCGAGACTTGGCCTTCTACTCATCTTTGTTGGTTCTCTATGCGGTGGCAACCGGGGTTTATTCACTCTGTGTTGTCCTGATCACTTACGAAATGTCGCGCAAGCTGGCTAACAGCGCTTGGATTCAGTTGGCGTTCAGCGCCGCCATCGTTCTTGGCATTCTCGCTTTTCACAATACCCTTCAACAAGTTGTATTGGTGCAATTGGTGATGCTGGCGGTACTGCTGGTTACGGTTACGTTGCCTTTCCTGCGCAGCCCAGCACGAGTACGTCCGGAACCACTCATAGTGCCGGCGCGCGTCACCATGCGCAAGCTGCGCGCAATGACCGAGGACGAAGTGATCTCCGAATTCTTGCGCAATGAATTTCACCACCGCGAATTCGACGCTGATCGTCAGAAATTTACTCCAGTGGTGGAAACTCCCGACCTGAGCAATCCCCAGCAGAACCGGCTGCGCCGCGCTCTTCTCTTTCGCCGTCGCGGGGGCATGTGGCGCGAACTGCCAGGCGACACTCAGTGGTGGGAAGTGGAATTAGGTCCGGAAGAAATCGCCCGCATGCGTTTCTTTCCGCGGGCCATGTGGCGCAAGTTCTCCAACGGAAGTTTTTATATTACCGACATGATAGAGCGAATTCGTACCGCCAGGAGCAAAGCCAGGGGCAGCCAGTTCAATGCCAAGATGGAAGAAGTCATCAGCGCTTTGCGGCGGCAAAACTCGCCAGCCACTTCAGTTTTGTTGATCGCTGAGGCTGAAAGCCGGCCGTTCACCATTATTGAGGGCAATCATCGGGTAGCTGCCGCCATGCAGATTTCGCCGGAATTTCTGCGTTCCCGCTTGCGATTTATCTGCGGCCTCTCTCCCCGCATGCATGAGTGCTGCTGGTACAAGACGAATTTGCGGAATTTATGGCGATATGCCCGGAATAAGGCGCGACACCTGGCTCACGATCCCGAGTCTGACATGGACCGCTTGCTCCAGCTACCGACGGAGACACCGGCAATTCAGTGACCAATTCCGCCCAAAATCAACTGTGTATTTTGTGTACTGCTGAAGGACAACGTGAGTAACCACCCAGGCATCTGTTTAATAGCTGCTGATAGCGAGCAGGTTCTAGATGATAGGAGGAGCGGTCTGTCGCCTGCGAGTTCAGCGGTGAAGTTCCCCGGTAACTCGGCCCGTTCTTCGAACCTTTTCGATGTGCTACTTACTGGTTGTTGGGAGCGTCTTTTGTGATTTTGGGCCCTATCAATTTCAATGTAAAAAATGAGCGGGAGTTCCCGGGCGCGAGGTGGCTGGCGTGGATGTAGCTGCCATAATCGTCATCGGTGCTCCCCCGGCGCGTTCTGCCCACGGCGCAAACGGCCACTCCTCTAATGGCCATGGGTCTAACGGACATGGGTCTAATGGCCATGGCTCCAATGGCCATAGCTCCAACACCCACGCCGCCGACGGGTACTCCATACCAACCTCCCCCGAAGAATTTGTGGGATTGCCCATCGCCTTGATGGATGTGCTTGGCGCGTCGGTGGTGCAGCGAGTGGTAGATCGTCTGCGCGGGGCAGGGATTTCAGCCATCTCCGTTTTGTTTGAAGAGCGTTTGCAAGGCTCTCCCGTGGTCCGTGAAGCCGAAGCACCTGACGCTAAGTGGGCTGCCGCGGCTGATCCGTGGGCTGCTGCCGAGGATGTCTTCACTGACTACGCCGCTGAAGGCGCAGACAACGTAATCGTTATCCGACTCGGAGCTTATGCCGAATTTGACCCCGCCGATCTGCTGCAGTTCCACGTCTCCCAAAGGCAGCACGTCACCCAGGTGTTCAACGATCGCCAGACGGTTGAGGCAGTAGTCATTAACTCCGATCGGCGAAATGATGCCGCGTGCCTGTTTCGTAGCCGTTTGACCAAGTTCAGATCGCCGGCGGCTGCTTACCTGATGCAAGGCTATATGAATCCTCTTGAAACGCCTCAGGACCTCCGTCGGCTTGCCCAAGATGGGCTCCTGAAGCGTTGCGCGCTGCAACCCGCGGGCAAAGAAATTCGCCCAGGGATTTGGCTGGGAGAGCATGCGCATGTTCACCGGCGCGCGCGCTTGATCGCTCCCTGCTACGTAGGACCTGGGGCAAAGATTCGTGCCGCCGCAGTCCTCACCCGCGCGACCGCAGTGGAACATCACGCTGAAGTGGACTGCGGAACGGTGGTTGAAGATGCGAGCATTATGCCCTACACGTATCTGGGTTCCGGTCTCGACTTCTGCCACATGGTAGTGGGCTTCCGGCAAATCGTGCATCTACACCGGCACGCACAAGTGGAAATTTCGGATCCCAGGTTGGTGGATGCTCTCACCGCCTCCGCACCGTGGCGTACGATCGAAAGTGCGGCCGTACTCGCGACCTACCTGCCATTGCAGTTCCTTCGAGGGTTGCTGTCGTCCGCGCCGCGCCAACAGCCTTCCAACCAAACCGTGCGGGTCTTATCACCCGCTCTCGACTCCTCCGCCTTGCAAGCAACTACGCAGTGCGCCGGAGGTGAAGATTTTTCTGCCAACCTGGCAGCCGTGAGGAGATATGGGGACCAGTAGGCCTGTAATTGTGAAACGTATGCCGGAACGGCTGAACCTGAAGCATGCTCAGGAGTTTCTGCGGGAAGTTCAACCTTTCGTCAAATCGGATCGGCCACAGATCGTGTTCGACTTTTCCGCCGTGCGTCTGATGGATGCTGCAGGC
Source organism: Terriglobales bacterium (assembly GCA_035651655.1). NCBI lineage: Bacteria > Pseudomonadati > Acidobacteriota > Terriglobia > Terriglobales > Terriglobales bacterium. The sequence continues at coordinate 120,336 of DASRFG010000001.1, read as the reverse complement.
GTCGAACTTTTGTTGCAGTGCATGCGTGAAGCCATGAAGCGCGACGGCGATTTGAAGCTTGCCGCGCTCTCGCCCCAGGCGGCAGTAGTGCTCGAACTTACACGCACTGATCGCCTATTCGAGGTGTATGACAACGCCGCCGACGCAGTACGCAGCTTCAGCGGCTTCTTGCCAAACGCCCTGCGGAACTACCCAGATTGGAAGGTGGTTGCGCCGACTCCCAGTGTCAATGAGCTGGCAGCGTAAGCACGTCCTTCGCAGGAAGGTAAGGACTTCTATGAGAATTCAGAGTAGGTGGACGTTGCGAGCGGTCAGCTTGGGTTTGAGTTTGATCCTGGCGAGTGGAGAGTTGGTCTGTGCGGTTGGTCAGACGGAAGCCCCGCAAGCCAGCCCGGCTCAAGCAGAAGGTACGCAAGCACAGGTGCCACCGGCGCCGCGGGCGGAAGCGCCACCTGCGCCTTTGCCTGATGCCCCAAGCTCTTCCCCAGCCAATCAACCGAGCGCGGTTGGCCAAAGTAGTGGAGATCAGGGCAATGCTCAGCCCAATGGTACTGAACCCAAGCCTGTTCAGCCCCAGAACGGCCAGACTCCCAACAACGATCAAAATCCAGCGCAGCAATCGAAGCCGCAAGAGCCAGCCGGCACCGCCGCTGCTCAAGCCGCGCAAACTTCTGGTGGAGCAGCATCCAAGCCGGCCGGAATGGCGATCGCTCCCGCCAAACAGCGCCAGGTTCGTTCGTTCCTCATAAAGTTGGGTGCTATCGCCGGGGCAGGAGTGGCAATCGGTACGGTGGTCGCCTTATCCAAAGGAAGTCCCTCCAAGCCGCCGGGCGCGAGGTAATGGGACAAAAGCTGATGGAGACCCGCGATTCACGGCAACGCTCCCCTGTGCTGATCAGTTTTTCCGGCATTGATGGCGCTGGGAAAAGTACCCAGATCGAGCACCTGGAATCCGAACTCGCCCGTTCCGGGCGGCAAAGTTACCGACTCGCCTTTTGGGATGACGTGGTCGTTCTCAAGAGCATTCGTGAAGGAGTTACCCACAAAGTCTTTAAGAGTGAGAAAGGCATCGGCGCACCTGGGCGTCCCGTTGCGCGCCGCGATAAAAACGTGCGCGCCTGGTATCTCTCCCTGGTTCGTTCAGCCTTTTATCTGCTCGATGCCATTCATTTGCGTCTGACGGTTAAACGAGCGCTGAGAATGCGGGTAGACGTAATTATCTTCGACCGCTATTTGCATGATGAGCTCGCGAATCTTCCCCTGGGGAACCCTATCGCTCGGGCCTACATCCGTTTCTTGGCCTGGTTAGCGCCCCGGCCTGACTTGGCGATGGTTTTGGACGCTGATCCTGCGGCGGCTTGCCTTCGGAAACCAGAGTACCCGGTTCAGTTCGCGGAGCGTTGTCGCAGAACTTATCTGGATATGGCAGCCCTGCTGGGCATGACCATCATTGCTCCCCAGCCCCTGCCCCAAGCCAAAGCAGCAGTTTGGACTGTTGCCCGCAGAACGTTGGTTCCGCCCATCGCCGAGGAGCGCCACCTTCCGGTGGCGGCTCGAATTCCCGCGTAACTCCGCACAGGGCCGCTTCTACAAGAAACAGAATCCAGCAACTCTGGATGCAGAATCGTGGTCTGACGACCATTCCCACACCATTTTCAACTCGTATATGGGCGGAATTGTCCAATTATTTTTTGTGCCGCAGCTCAGCCAACACTGCTGCTCTGGCTTCCATCCTAAGTATGCAGACGAAGCAACTCTGCAGGATTCGCAATGAACTCAATGCAAAAACTGGGGCTTGTAATCCCCACATTAAACGAAGCGGGCAACGTCGAGGTGCTTCTCCAGCGAGCGCAGGCCAGCCTTGATCCACTGGGGATAGATTACGAAATCATTGTTGTGGACGACGACAGCCGCGACGGCACGGGAGAGGTCGTACAAAACTACGCCCGCGGTAACCACCGAGTGAAGTTACTCGTGCGCCGCGGACAGCGTGGTTTGGCAGGCGCGGTCATTTATGGCTGGCAGAACACGGATGCGGACCTTCTAGGAGTTATGGACGCGGATTTGCAACACCCTCCCGAGCTCTTGCCCAAGCTAGTCGCAGCCATTGAAGAAGGCAACGACATTGCAATCGGCAGCCGCTATGCCCAGGAAGACAGTAACAGCGTGGCCGGTTGGAATCCGCTGCGGCGTTTGGTTTCTACCTTGGGGACGTGGGTGACGGTTCCTCTGTTGAAGCGAACTGTTCGCGTAAAGGACCCGCTTTCCGGATTTTTCGTGGTTCGGCGGAATTCAGTTGCGGGTATTCCCTTGCAACCTGAAGGCTTCAAGATTCTGCTGGAAATCCTGGTCCGCGGCCGTGTGCGTTCGGCGGCAGAGGTTCCGTTCCGCTTCGGCCTGCGTTACGCGGGTAAAAGCAAAGCCAGCATGAAAGTGGCGCTCGATTACTTTTCACTTCTTGGAAGACTTTCGGTCAACGCGTTCTTGAAGTTGGGATCCTGATGAAAATTTGCCTGATCAGTACATTTCCACCTAGTCGGCAGGGGCTCAGTGAGTACGGATATCACATTGCACGCGAGCTGCGCCAAAATCCTCTCACCAGTATTACCATTCTGGCCGATGAGCTCACCACTCCCGAGCCTGAACTGGAAGACTTCAGCGTGATCCGCTGCTGGTCCTTCAACTCTCTCCGTAACCCGGCCCGGTTGTTGCGCTACATCCACACCCTTAAACCTGACGTCGTGTGGTTCAACCTGGGCTTTGCAACTTTTGGGGATAAGCCCCTCCAGACCTTTGCCGGCATTTGCATCCCGTTGTTGACGCGCCTTAACGGCTTTTACACCCACGTCACGCTGCACCAGGTGGTTGACTACGTTGACCTCAAAGCGGCCGGTATCCGCTATCCGCGGCTGTACCGCGCTGCCGGATACATCGCAACTCGGCTGCTGCTGATGTCGAATTCCATCTCCGTTCTGCTGCCTGCTTACCGCCGCACTTTACGTGACAGATATCGCGGAAAGAACATTCACGTGCGGCCTCATGGGATCTTCTCCAATTGTCCGGAACACCCCGATCTGTCTTTGCGCGGCAATCCGGTACAGCGCATTCTGGCGTTCGGAAAATGGGGTACCTATAAACGCCTGGAGCAGATTCTGGATGCCTTTCCTGCCATAGCTGCGGCGGTTCCAAACGCTCAACTAGTGATTGCGGGCGGCGATCACCCCAAGACAATCGGTTATGTAAACTCTGTGGCAGAAAAATATAAGAACGATCCGCGCATTGTGTTCACCGGCTACGTGGCAGAGGATGAGCTTCCGGAACTTTTCAAAACGGCATCGGTTGCCGTGATGCCCTACTCCTCCGCCGCGGGATCGAGTGGCGTTGCCCACCTCGCATGCACCTACGGCCTGCCCATTGTCTGCGCAGACATCCCCGATTTCAGGGAGATGGCAGATGATGAGAACCTGGCTATCGATTTCTACCGGACCGGCGACACACGCAGCATGGCTGAAGTTCTCACCAACCTCTTGTTGTCCACGGAACGGCAGCACGAAATGGCGGAGCAGAATTTCTCCGCTGCCATGCGCATGACTATGCCCCAGGTCGTTCGGCAATACTTGCGTGCCTTTGACGTGCACCAGCGCACCCGCGCGCTCGATCCGCTGCGACGTTTTCGCCGCATACCTTCCTGGATACCTTCACGTTCCGCTTTAGCGCGTGCCGTCGGTTCCAGGACTGCACCCTGGAGCTGAATCTCTCACCGGGCAGCTCATGCCGTGTAAGCTGCAGCAGCTAATAGGTTTGTTCCCACCTACCCGCACCGTGATTTCAGCCAGTTTCGCAAACTAAACGTAGCGGCACATCCCCGCAGGTGTTTACAATTTTTTACTTCTTTTTACTTGCTCGTGACACACCTGCAATACACTTCAACTATCTTGTGGCCCGGTAGCAGTGATGAGCAACCTCGGGCAGGAGAAAGCGATGAAGAAACGGATGCCGGGGAAACAGCCCACCCGAATGGTGCTGATGTTGATGTTGGCCGTCGTACTGCCCGCGGCCGGTTTGATTGGTTTCAGCGTGCTTCATTTGGCGTCCATTCAGCGCAACAGCGGAATCGAAGCCCTTTTTCAACGCGACTTTTATCATACCCTCGGCATCTCGGAAAAACAGATCAATCACAAAGCGTTCGACATGATTGATGGCCTCAGGCGTCAGTTTCCTAATCCAGGAACGGCTTGCGAGAGTTCTCTCGACCAGTTGCTGGAGAAAAATTCATTCGCAGCACACTTATTCGTTTATAACCCGGAACGTGGGTTAGTCTACCGCTCCCAGCCGGCTCGTATGAACGATCCGGAATTTCGTTCCGAGCGCGAGCAAGTGCAAGAACTTGCCGGATGGATTAAGGGCGGCTATGAATCCATGATCAAAGAATTCGAGAAGATGGATGAGAAGGGAAAGCTGCCAGTCTATTTCGACCACATGATGGTTAGCCGCGGCGAAAAACACCACTATATTTCCGTGGCTTGGTTCCTTGTGCCCCCATCACCGGGTGTGACCCCCTCGATTGGAGCCATGGCGTTTGACGCTGACTTCCTGCGTGATCATTTCTTCCCGGAGATGCTGAATAGCCTTTTAACAGAGAACGCCGGGCAGGACAGAAATCATGCAGTGATGATGGTGCACGTGAAGGGCGATTCGTCCCCGACAGCAGTCTCCGCAGAATGGGATGGCGGCTACCCTGAAGTAGAACGGCCGCTCGACGGAGCGTTTCCGGGAATGATCCTCGGCATCAAGTTACGCGGTACCACCCTGGCGGCACTGGGCCAACATTTTATACGTACCGAGTTTCTGATCCTCTCCGTCCTTTCGCTATTGATGGCAGGAGGAATTGTTCTGACGTATCGCAATGTCAACAAAGAGATGGCGTTGGCCCGCCTCAAGTCCGATTTTGTGTCCAATGTTTCCCACGAACTGCGAACTCCTCTGGCGCTGATACGCCTCTATGCAGAAACTTTGGAAATGGGCCGCCTCACGAACAAAGAGAAGTTTGAGGAGTACTACCGCATTATCCGCAAAGAAAGCGAGCGTCTCACCGCACTGATCAACAATATTCTCGACTTTTCACGTATCGAGGCCGGCCGCAAAGAGTACGACTTTCGCGACACCGATATCGCCGAGCTGGTGCGCAACACACTCGAATCTTATCGCTACCAGATCGAGCAAAACGGCTTCGCATTTCAGGAGAACATCGCAGACGATGTTCCTCCGGTCAAAGTCGACCGCGAAGCGATTGCCCGCTCCTTGTTGAATCTGGTCAACAACGCCTTAAAGTACTCGCAGAAAGATAAATTCCTGAATGTGAATCTCTATCGCGAAAACGGTTCCGTCAAATTGGAAGTGGTTGACCACGGAATTGGCATTCCAAAATCTGAGCAGCACAAGATTTTTGAGAAATTCTACCGAGTCGGCGATCCGCTGGTTCACACAACCAAAGGGAGCGGTCTGGGACTCTCGCTGGTTCGTCATATTGTTCATGCTCATGGAGGAGATGTTTCCGTCGAGAGCGCGCCCGGCCAAGGCAGCAAGTTCACTATCGTTTTGCCGGTGGATTCGGAGGGCATCAATGCCAGGACAGCATCCGCATAGAAACGGTGAGTCAGTGACCGCGAAGCCCGAAACTGTGAACATGGCTGGCCGCTCTACTCAGGAAGGCAGGAGGTCGAAGGGAATGGCAAAAATTCTCATCGTTGAAGATGAGCCAAACATGGTTGCCGGCTTGCGCGACAACTTCGAGTACGAAGGTTACGAAGTAATTACTGCGGGAGACGGCGTGGATGGCTTGGAGCGTGCGCTCAAAGATTCCCCGGACATTCTTGTGCTCGACGTCATGATGCCCCGGATGAGCGGGCTCGACGTTTGCAAGCAGCTCAAGGCCAAACGCCCTTCGTTGCCCATCATCATGCTGACTGCCCGAGGTCAGGAAGTAGACAAAGTTGTCGGCCTCGAACTCGGCGCCGACGATTACGTAACCAAGCCGTTTTCTATCCGCGAGCTGTTGGCGCGAGTCAAAGCTGTTCTTCGCCGCAGCCAGGGAGCCGCCAAAGGCGGTGAGAATCATTCCTTCGGCGATGTTGACGTCAACGTGCGCAGCTGCCGGGTCCTGCGCGCCGGAAAGCCGCTTGAATTTTCGGCGAAAGAATTTGAGCTGCTTAAGTATTTTCTGTCTCATCCCGGCGAGACCCTCAGCCGTGATCGTTTGCTGGAAGAGGTCTGGGGCTATGACAAGTTCCCCACAACTCGCACGGTGGACGCGCATATTGTCCGCCTGCGGCAGAAGCTGGAAGCCAAGCCGGAGGAACCTCGATTCATCCTTACAGTTCACGGCGTTGGATACAAATTTGTAGGTTGATCAGAATCGAGCAAGGTTTTTGAAAGCAAGAGTTGGATAGCGAGCAACTGCGTTGGATTCATAAACTGGCACCGTAAATCTCGGCAATTAGCCGGAGGAAGCAGTGGGCGAATTTTTGCAGGAACGGCGGATCCAGTACACGCGGCAGCATTCATCAGTAGCGCTGGGAGTCGCGCGGCGTGGGGCCGCATCCCCAGCTCACAAGCAGACGCTACTCCACCACAATCAGGCGCTGGAGGCGGAACTCACCACCCTGCGAAGCGAGCGCGATACCTTGGCACGCGCGGTCGCAGAGGCCGCTCAAGTGCAGCGCAAGCTGAGTGCTCCTCGTTATTTTCGTCACGCCGATTTCGACATCGCGGGAGAGATCTTCCCTGTAAACCAGGTCTCTGGCGACTTGCTGGCCAGCTTTGAAGTCGGAAACCAAATGCTGCTTGCGATCGGCGACATTGCGGGCAAAAGTTTCTTTGCGGGCATGTGGTTCGCTCACATCATGGGGCTCATTCGCTTGTTCGCCGGATCGCTAGCAGACCCGGCGGCCATTGCCGCGGAAATGAACCGGCAACTATCAGCACTGCAACCAGAGCCACCCATGACCACGCTTTTCCTGGCGCTGCTGGATGCAGCAACCGGTGAGCTTATCTATTGCAATGCTGGCCATCCCCCTCCGCTTCTTCTGCGCCGCGACGGCACCGCCGAATGGTTGCAAACCGGCGGACCCTTGCTCGGCGCGGTTCCCGGCGTTCCGTTCGCAAACGGACACGTTGTGCTCAGCCATGCAGACACACTAGTGGGGTATTCCGACGGGATCGTCGAATGTCGCGACGCTGACGGCGAAAATTTTGACCAACCGCAACTTGTGGCCGCGGCCCGCAAGTCTGCAGTCAGCGAGTCGACTACCCGGTCTGCTGACTCCATTCTGTTTTCCGTGTTGGGAGCCGCCCAGGATTTCGCCGGCGGTCACCCTTGTGCCGATGACATTACTTTGATGGTCGTACACCGTCTGGAGGAGACCGGAACGCTTTCGGTCGGATGACGTATGCCCCTTGCTGATGCCAAATCGAGGGCCACCCCGCTGGCTATGTCCGGTGTGCCCTTTGCATCTTCTCGAGCACGCAACCCGAACATCACTGTGCCCGTGGACCACACCTCGCTGGTTCGCGAGGCGCAGTCGGGGAATATTGCGGCCTTTGAAGAACTGGTGCGCAGCTACGATCAGGCTGTGCTCCGGCTCGCGCTGCATGTCACCGGTTCGGAGCACGACGCCCAGGACATTTATCAGGATGCATTTCTGCGCGTTTACCAGAATCTTTCCACTTTTCGCTTTGAGTGCTCGTTTTACACCTGGGTTTATCGCATCGTGACCAATTTGTGCCTGGATTACATACGCCGGCGGCAGAACCGTCTGAAGCATGTCACGGTCACTGTCTCTCCCGATGGTGAAGAAAGCGATGTGATGGATCGCGTTCCGGATCGCCGGCCCGGAAGCAATCCCGACCGTGAGTTGATGAACCACGAGCTACGCGGTTACATCAGCCGCGCCCTGGCAAAACTCTCCCCCCGCGAAAGAATGGTATTTGAACTCCGGCACTATCACGGGCTCAAGCTGCGCACTGTCGCCGGCATGTTAAAGACCAGCGAGGGCACCGCCAAGAACATCCTGTTCCGCGCTACTCATAAGTTGCGGGGTGATCTGGCTGAGGTGCGGTAAGGGAGAGAGGATTAACTGCCCGAGAGGGTCAACTCGTCTTCTTGAAATGCTTGCTGAGGGTAAGGCTCTGCCGCTGATACGATGAGCCGATGTTGGTTCCGTAAATTTTCTCCGGCAGACTCAACAATCGCATATAGGTAAGGCGGCCGACGATCTGCCCATCTTCCAGGAGGAACGGCACATCGTGCGCCCTTACCTCCAACACGGCGGGCGTCCCTTTGATGTCGCTGAGTCCGTATCCAAATCCAGGGTCAAAAAATCCTGCATAGTGAATGCGGAACTCACCGACTGAGGGGTCAAAGGGCACCATCTCCGCCGCGAACTCCGGTGGCACCCGCACTTTTTCCTTCGATGCCAGAATGTAAAAGTCTCCCGGATCAAGGATCAGCCGATTTTTGCTAGGCTGGCGTTTTGCATCCCAGAATTCTTCTGGCGAGTAGTAGTTGATCTTCTCCAGATCAATGGCGGGAGCGTTTCTCTTCGCCTTATAAGCAATCACTTCCGTCGGTTCATGGGGCTGCAAATTCACGGAAACTCGCAAGCCTCGATCAATCAAAGCCTTCGTGGGACTCTTTTCATCGCCCAGATACACCAACGATTTCTCCTCATCCAACGCATAAATTGCGCGATCGCCACTAAGCGGATTGCCACGCAGAAAACGCAGCTGGCTTAGCCTCATGCCGGCCCGCACGATGATGGCGAAGGTTCGCGGAACAATCTCCGCGTACAGCTTGCCGGTATAACCCTCGGGGACTTCTTCGAATTCAGTTCCGTAGTCGGCAATCAGCCGCGTAAAAATATCCAGCCGACCGGTGGAACTTTTGGGGTTTGCCCTGGCGGAGATGCTGGCCGGCAGATTTAGCTCCTCCATGAGCGGCACAATGTAAACGCAGCCCGTCTCCAGCACCGATGTTTTAGTCAGATCAATTCTGGCCATCCGCAGATCTTGAATCTTCTGCTCAACCGTGCAGGAGGGGCCCGGCAGGAAACTGGCCTGGACACGGTGCGCCACTTCTCCAATGCGCAAATCCAAGCTGGCTGGTTGAATCTGCTCTTCTTTTATCTCGGTGTACGCGCGAACCCGCCCTGCCTCAATGAGAGCTCTTATGTCCTGCGAAGGCAGGACTCCCGTCTTGGATGTTGCCACATCGGTGCGCTCTAGTTCAGGGAAAAGACCGGGTGCCACCGTGGTCACATCCAAAGGCATAGTATCTGGGGATCCCTTGCTAAGGGGGCTACGAAAACAATATCAGAATTCCCCTCTCCCGGTTTCTGAGGAACCCTGTGAATTTTAGGTAGGAAAATAGGCGGTAAAGTCGCCTGCCATGACTGCGGGTTATGCGGGAGCTGTCTAGCGCCCCGCCATGGCGGCCATGGCTTGGGCAGGTTTCACCTCGGCCTCTGCTACCGGCCTGAAGTACAGGTGGAACGAACGGTAGGTGAAGTACATGAGCGTCATCGCCAGTGCCGGAATACTCCAATGCAAGTAATCTGCAGCGCTTGGCCGGGTTGTGTGCATGGCCATGAGCGAGATTGCAGCCACCCCAGCACTCAGAACGAAGTAAGGCAGCGTCAAACTCGCCACCTCTCGCCAAACCCGCTGCACCTTGAGGTGTTCTGTCAGCGAGATCACGGTCGCGACCGGCACTGTCTGAGCGAGGAAGAAGATGGCGCCGGTCACTCCAAGTATCACTGCTTTTTCATGCAGATTTGTGCGCGTCAGAAGTCCAACCCCGAGAAAGCCGAGTGCCACCGCGTTCATCATGTTGCACATATTGAACGCTACCTGAACTGCTGTGGACCGCTTCCCAGCTCTCGGAAGGCATTGCACCAGCGTGGACAAGGCCGCCACGGTTACCGCTTCGCTAAAGCTGAGGACGGCAACTGCCAGCAGAATAAACGGCAAATTTACCGACATGTTGCCATTCAGGCCGGGTAACGAGACCTTAAACCTGGACGCAACCACCGCCATCACGCCGATGTAGATAAACCAGGCCTGATGACTAAACCCTCTGAGCAGCATTGCTTCGCCGAGGACAACGGTGCCCGATACCAGTACCGCGCCTATAAAAACTTTGCTTAGGCCGTCAAAACCCGCAACTCCCGCCTTTGTCTTCATTGGCACACCGCCAGGCCCGTAACTGGATCAATCGGGCAATCGCCGTCGTCGGCACTGAATGCCGAGGTATCGCTTGTGCCCCAAATGACGCTGGTTCCCCATATGACGCTGAAGGCTGAGTTGGTATCCGTGCCCCATACCACCGATGATCCCCAGAGGACCGAGGAGGCGCCCACGAACATATTGCTTCCCCACACTACTGAAGTGCCCCAAACCACCGAGGTTCCCCACAGCACGGACGTACCCTGCGGCACGGTGTTGGGGTATTTCAAGGTCACTGTGTGCGTGATTGGGTTGTACACGACGTAAGGCGATAATGCCAATCCGGCGCCGCTGTCCTTGTTGTTCAGCGCGGCAGGGATGTCCAGATAGCCCGCACCGTAAGTAAAAAGATCGCTCTGGCTGCTATAGCTATAGCCGTAGTGATCCATGCCCACACTGAAGTTCGAAAAGAACTTATACGCCGTCTTCATCATCCGGGCTTTGATCAAGTCCGGTGTAAGGGTCGGGTCCTGTTGAATCATGAGCGCGGCAGCACCTGAGACAACCGGTGTCGCCATGCTGGTCCCGCTCAGACGGAAGTACTGCGAAGGACCGACGGTACTGTTGCACTGTCCAAATGCATTGCAGGGGAAGATGTTGAGCTTGGGATATGTACTCTCCAGGGTTGCTCCTGGATCACCCAGCGAAACCACTGTGTTTCCGGGCGCGACCAAGTCGGGCTTTACGACATGGTCAAACAATGACGGGCCCTTGGAACTGTAGCTGGCAATGGTGTCATCGGCACGGGAATACGTGTTCATCGTGTTGGTGGCGCCGACAGTAATCACGTAGGGATCATTTCCCGGCGCTGCGATCGTCGCATACCCTCGCGTGCCCAGGGAATTGTCACGCCCATAATTGCCGGCTGCCACCACCACTACGATGCCCGCCTTCCAGGCCTGTTCTACCGCCTGGCAAAGCGGATCCAGCGTGTAACTCTCGAAGACTCTGCGTCCCAGAGAAAGATTAATGATGCGGATGTTGAACTGGGCCTGCAGTTCGATTGCCCTCTGAATGGCAGACACTACACCGCTGTCGGTGCCTCTGCCGTTCGCATCCAGCACCCGCAGATTGATAATGTTTGCGTTGGGAGCGATGCCGCGATACTCGCCCTTATAGCCATTAACAGAGCTCTGGCCATCTCCCGCGGCGATTCCGGCAACGTGAGTCCCGTGCCCATAGGCGTCGTCGGGGTTGGCATCGTTCGGAACGAAACTCTCGCTGTAAACAATGCGTGAACCGCTGCCATCGGCGGTGTTCAAATCGGGATGTGAGTAAACTCCGCTATCGATGATGGCAATACCTATGCCGCTGCCGTCGAGGCCATAGGACCAGGCGATATCGGCATTCACTGCCTTGGTAACGTAATCCAATGACATCGCAACCGGGCGGTCCAACGTGATGTATTCGACTTCCGCTTGCTTAGCCAGGATCAGGATGGCTCCCGCCGGAAGACTCAGGGCCGCAGATTTGATCGAGTGCAGACGCCGGTGGACTCTCCCGCCGTGCTCCCGAACATTGTCATACTGCTCCTGCCGCGGAGCCCACCGGTACCGGACGATGATGTTGATCCGTGTGTCCAGAGTTACGCTCTGGATCCTCTCCAAGAGGTCGGGCGAGATCTTTGAGGAAACTTTGGGTGATATCTTCGCGCCGTTGATTAGCGACACCGATGTAGAGTCGCTTACCGTACTCCCGTGTAACGAGGTAATGCTCAGCAGGACGATCAAGATTGCCGTCAGCGTCCGCCCGACTAGATTTCCGAATTTAATGTGCTTGCTCCGCATAACAGTCGGCAAATGAGGCCGCCGTCTCACTGCCTAACAATGCAGGAGGGGGGCCAATCTTCCCATTAGCTGTAACTTGCTGTGGATGTGGTACTTAGGTCGGAGATACCGTTGTCGGCAAAGGGACAAACTGTCCCCCGGGCATAGCCACGTGACGTTTTGTCCCACTGCTTTTGATGTCAGGGTAGCGAGATAAAAGGCAAAGGCGGATCCCCGTTCGGGAAACCCGCCTTTACCTCCTTAGGAGGGAGAACAGATATGTGGCGCGCCTATTGCCCGGTCACCTACCAGAGGGTGACCTTCATTTTGTCAACCCACATGTACCATGGGTCGCCGTACATATCCGTGTCTTGCTCCCACTGCACTTTGAAGTTGTGACCGGCAGCTACCCCCACAGCGCGCATCCAGCGGTTGATGTAGTACTGCTTACCATCGACCTGGAGGGTTACGAAGTGGACGTACTTTTTAACCGGGTCCCGCTCCAGGTACCACGTCACGTTGTGCCAGCTTCCCGGCGCCCACTTCTGGCAAGGAAGGGATAGGTGCTCCCAGTAACGGCCCGACATGTTCCAGAGGTCCCAAGTGCCATGCGCATAGCCGCACTGCGTGCCGAACCAGTATTTGTACCCGTTGTCCAGAAACAAGGTGTCGAACTCAATCGCCTGGACTACATATCTTCCGTTTGGCTGCCTGATCTTGGGCGCATTCCACTTAAAGGTCGTGCTCCACAGAATGTGGTTCTTGTTTCTCTGATCGCCGAACTCTTTTACGAATAAATCGTCGGCCCATAACTTATAGCCGCCCTTGATATAGCCCAGCATCGAACGCCCATCCAGCGAGGGGCTGCTGACGTTCTGCTTGAACCAGAAAGTTGCGCGCACGCCATTGGCGCACTTGTCACAGCCGACCCAACCACTCATCTGATCGACATCATTGAATACCTTTGCGCTGCTGGGAGGCTTAGGGATCAGTTGAGCCAAGCTGGGAGAAACCGCAAGCAGCAGCCATGCGACCAGTTTTGCAAAATTCATTAGGACTCCTAAAAAGTAGTAGTTCGGGAATTGGCGGCGGTCGAGCGCGACGGCAGGTTTGACGGTCGAAGCTTCCACCCTGACGTAGGTGAAAGTAACATCTCTGCAGGATCACACCAATCCGCCAAATGCCTCAGAATCAAAGAAATCCAGAGACAAACGATTGCGAGAGAACGTCTAAGGTGTATACCTAAGGTGTTCTCAGGTGATACCCGTGTTTGTGGAAAAAATAGGGCGCAAAACAACGCGGAAAAGGGCCATGGGCCTCGTCCTGGAGAGTCCTGAAGCATTGGGGGAGCAGTGTTGCAGGGGCATCTTGGCGAGGCAGGTTTTTGCGCGTCCGCACCCGCGCCGGGTGGATGACAACCTGCACCAGCTCTCATGCGTCGTAAGGTTAGCTGTTAGTGCGTATTAGCGATTGTCCTGGGCCAAACACCGGCTCAGAAGGTCTTTCTGATTCCGGATATCAATCGCGCCGGCAAATGGAACGGATTCCTAGATCGTGGACTGGCGAAAACCTCAAAGAAAACCTGCGCACGGTAGTTCTCAGCTCCGTGGCAAAGTCGTCCCTTTTCAAGGAGAAACCAAACCTCCAGGGACTAAGCCTCAGAGCGGATGGAGAGCGTGGTTATCCAGAATCGCCCCGGGAATCGTAACCGGCGCATCTGACCTCGATCCTTCGGCGGTTGTCACTGCTACCGTAATTGGAGCGGCTTTTTGGTTCTCTTTACTTTGGCTGGTTGTGCTTTGCGTCCCTTTCCTGCTCGCTATCTTCTCTGTCACAGCCCGTGTGGGCGTTCAAACCCGTAAGGGTTTATTCGATCTCCTGCGTGTGCACTACGGACGAAAGCTTTCGATTGTGGCGGCGGCCCTCACCATCACCAGCAGTATGGCAGTGATTATTGCCGATTTGATGGCAGTGTCTGACGCATTTTCGATATTTATTGATGTGCCCAGGACCTTCTTGGTAGGCGCGATTGCCTTTTCAGTGTGGTACATCCTGATCTTCCGCGATTACCGGAGAATCACCCAGGCCCTGGTCTGGTTTTCACTGCCCCTCTACGTCTATGTACTGGCGGCGATTCTCATGAAACCCAGCATTTCTCAGTTGCTGTGGCATAGTCTTGTGCCCCATCTTCCCCAAAACGGGCACCTGCTGGACGGAGTGATTGCCATCTTCGGCTCATTACTGACTCCCTACATTCTGCTTTGGCAGGCAAGTTCACGGACCGATCCCGAACACGAGCCCCATCAAGCGGACGCATATGCTGCGACCCTGATCAGCGGGCTGCTCTTTTTCTCGGTGATGGTCTGCGCTGCGTCGGTGCTGCACCTGAAGGAGCCGATTGACATGACCACGCGCCAGGCGGCTGAAGCGCTGAGCCCCGCGGTTGGCGGCTACGGCAAGTTTGTTTTTGCGCTTGGGATTATCGGTTCTGGGTTGGTTGCGCTTCCAGTCCTTGTGGGTTCTATGTGTTATGACGTAGCTCAGAGCCTGGGCTGGGAATATGGACTGAGTTCGTTTCCATGGCATGCCAAGAGGTTCTACCTGCTCATATCGGGAGCGATGATTGCCGCAACCATCGCAAACTTCACCCCGATAAACCCCGTGAAAGCCCTCTATTGGTCAATGATCCTGGCGGGAATACTAACAGTCCCTACGTTAGCCTTTATTCTGGTGGTGTCAAACGACACCCGCATCGTTCGCACCAAGAATACAGTTTGGCAAAACTTCGCGATAGGGGCCGCTGCTGGCGGTTGTGCCGCGGCAACTCTGTTATACCTCGGCCGCGTGGTGCTGCACTTATAGTGTGAGCACCACATTCAACCTTACATTCCGCTGTCGGTGCGTCGCTTGAGCGTCGGCCGGCCATCATCGGTCCCGCTCGGGTTCTTCTGGTCGGGTTGCTGCTGCGCCCTTCGCAGCGTCGGCCGATTATTGTCTTTCTGATTATCAACCTTATGGCGGTTTTCAATTTGGTTGAGCCGCGTCTTCACATCCTCGAACTCCGAGGTGTTCACAATGTATTGCTGGCGCGCCGGCAGGATGCTCGCGATCTCCTCTTGGGATTTGGCGGCCCGGGCCGGCGTCTGGGGATGGCTATCGAAAGCCTTGTCTAAAAATCCGGGCTTCTTCTTTTCCAGGGCCTGGATCTTCTCAAAAAAACTAGTAAACGATTGCGGATCGTATCCTGCTTTGTACATGTACTGTACGCCCAGGTAGTCAGCTTCCGCTTCAAAGCCACGGGAGAATTTCATGAAGGTTACGGGTAGGGCGAGTCCGGCGGCATTCTGAATGGCATATCCGATTCCGCCTCCCACAAAAATCAGCGGAATAGAGGCCAGGTTAGCCAGCTGCCCGCGCGTCTGTTCGCGCGCAATGTGGCACGCCGCTACGTGGGCAATCTCATGCGCCATTACTCCGGCAAGTTCGGCCTCGTTATCAGCGGCCAGAACCAGTCCAGAATTCACATAGAAGAAACCACCGGGCAACGCGAAAGCGTTTACCTGGTCGGAATCAATCACTTTAATTGTGAATGGCACCTTACTATCGGAGTTCCGTACCAGATTTTGCCCAATGCGATTCACGTACTCCGTCACTACAGGATCACTCACCAGCTTGGACGAGGATTCAACCTGCTGAGCGAACTGCTTGCCCATGGCGATCTGCTTGTCCAGGCTGTACCAATTGCCGACACCGCGTCCGCATCCCACATTGCGATTTCCGATGGCGGACACATCTTTCAGACTGCCGTTCTGAACTTCTTTAGGCAGGCTGTCGTCCTTGCTGTCTTTCTTGTCGTCATTCGCGGCAAAGGCACTGACACTAAGGATGAGGACGGTAAGGAGTGATAAGGCTCGGCATTTCATATGGTTACCTCACAACTGAACCGAGGATGGTCCTGCAGTTCTGGCCGCGCTTGAGATGGGTGGAGTCAGTGAGTTAGACGCATAACGTTGCCGGGCAGTTGCACGGAAAGCGCCTGGAGCCAAGGAGAACCAGGATAGACCCCCTCCCGCGACGCAGGGCATTCTGCCGTCGCCAGCTTGGTTCTATTCCGGTGGTGCCGAGAGCTGCGGATCGGGAATAGTCTCACCACTCAGTTCACGTTGGCGTTCGCTGCGCCGCGTGTTCATCATTCGAGAAGCAAGGTCGAGTTCCACCTTTGCCTGCTGCATTCTGCCCATGTGCCGCAACACCTGTCCCTTGAGGTAATGGATGTTGTAGCTATTCGGATCCAGCTTGCCGGCTTCTTCCAGCGCCTTTAATGCAGCGGGATACTGTCTCTTCTTTTGGTAGAGCTTCGCCACTCCCAGATGAGAACTGGTGAGGCGAGGGTCACGCTTCAGCGCGGCCTGAAAATTGCGTTCGGCGTCGGCATCTTGACCAAGATAGGAATAAACCAATCCCAATTGGTCGTAATTAAAAGCCACATCCGGTTCCACCGCAACATCTTTAAGAAACTCATCCCGAGCGCTCTCGTAGTTCTGCTTGCGAAGCAATGCCAGCCCCAAATTGAAGTGTAGGAACGGCAGTTTGGGATTGACCTTGGCAGCTTGCTCCAGTTCGGCGATCGCTTTGTCGTCCTCCTGGCGATTCAAATAGGCCTTGCCCATCAAAAGATGAAACTCCGGCGTATCCTGCCCAATTTCCAATAAGCGGCCGAGTGCGCGGTCCTCGATTTCGCCCCGTTTTGCTTTGTGCGCCGCGATTCCCAGCACATAGAGGTACGTCAGATTGCTATTCTCCTGCGGCCATAGTCCATCGAGCGCCTCAATCGCATCGCTGTGTCGGTTCGTAAAGAAATAGCAGAGGCCCAAAAGGTAGCGCGCCTGCAGTGAGTCGGGTTGGTCTTGGATCACGGACTGGAACGGCGCAACCGCAGAAGCGAAATTTCCTTGCCGGTAATAAGCCAGCCCAATGTTCAGCCGGATACCCGGCACTTTGGGCGCCAGCTTTCTCGCTGTTTGAAGATAGCGCAGCGCCAATGGCCAATTCCGTCGTCGCATGTAGATCACGCCGAGATTGGCGTTGGCCCCAGGATCGGCCGGGTTATGGGCCACGATCTCCTGGAATGCTCCCTCTGCAGTACTCAAGTCCCCTTTTTGTAACGCGGTCTCGCCTTTCAGATAGAGCGCCTTCGTCTTTGCCTCACTTGCACTGGTCGGAGAACTTGTGGGCAGTCCACTCGCGCTACCTGATTGGGTGAGTTGCAAGCTGGGCATCGCTAGCAGCAAATATGTGAGGCAGAATATGATCATTGACCCAGGCTCGGCTTCCTTTTCACGATATTACGTGCGGACCCCTTAGCGTCAAGAGAACAAGCTTCCGGCGCGAGCCCCTGGGCGGCTCTCCCAAAATCTGTATTACGATCGTAGTTTCTATGAAATTTCAGAAGGCTTTCACTGTATGGAAACGAATTACCTCGGCATGAGCCAGCTAATCATTTGCAGCAACACAGTTTATGCCACATACTTCCAGCGTTAACGATTTGTAAACAGTTGGTGTCCGGATTGCGACAAGAACGATGCAGTGCCTCTCCTTTTTGCCCGTGACTCAGAAATTCTCGCGAGTTTGCCGCGCGCTGCGCGCCCCAAAAACTGTGGAGGAGTTTATATGACATCTGATCGTTGGTTGCGTTTGTTGGTCACGCTGCTGGTGTTGTCCGTCGCCGCTCTAGCACAAGACACCGGCCAGATCACGGGTAGTGTGAAAGATCCATCCGGCGCCAGCGTCGCCAATGCTCAAGTCACAGTGAGTAGTCCGGAGCGTGGCATTAATCGCGCTACACAAACCAACTCTGACGGTGATTATCTGGTGGGGGGCTTGCCCTCGGGTGCCTACGACCTAAATATTTCCGCCTCCGGGTTCCGGAACTACTCCGCCAAGGGGATTGTTCTTCGGATTGGAGGAAAGAATCGCGCGGATGCGACTCTCCAAGTGGGTGCGGCCTCAACCGAGATCACCGTTGAAGGCCAGAACATTGCGCAAGTAGAAACCCAATCTTCGGACTTGGCTGGTACGGTTACTGGCAAGCAAATCACTCAGCTTCAACTCAATGGGCGGAATTTTACTCAGCTCGCAACATTAGTTCCGGGAGTTAGCAATCAGACCGGTCAGGATGAGGGTACAGTCGGCGTGTACGGCAATGTGGCGTTCAGTTTCAATGGTGGCCGCACCGAGTACAACAACTGGGAGCTCGACGGTGGCGACAATATGGATAACGGCAGCAATGCCACCTTGAACGTTTATCCCAGCATTGACGCTATCGGGGAAGTTCGAGTCCTCACCTCCAACTACGGTGCCCAATACGGACGTAACGGCTCCGGCACGGTTGAGACTGAGATCAAGTCGGGCACCAGCGGTTTTCATGGCAGCGTCTACGAGTTCGTCCGCAATGAGGCTTTCAACGCCAGGAACTATTTTCAGTCCAAGGTACCGACTTACAAGAAGAACGACTATGGCTATAACGTGGGGGGGCCGATTTTTATCCCCGGCGTCTACAATACCAAGAAAGACAAGAGCTTCTTCTTCTGGTCGCAGGAGTGGCGTAAGGATCGAGTTCCCGGGCAGACCTTTAACGTTCAGGTCCCCTCGGTGGCGCAGCGCGCCGGCAATTTCAACGATATTTGTACATCCAGCAATCCGGCACTAAACGGATTGTGCCCTCACATTCCAGGCACATCCACTCCTTTCCCCGGGAACAAGGTCCCGATCAATCCTAATGGCGCTCTGCTTCTGCCCCTTATTCCCGAACCCAATGCACCTGGAAATTTCTTCAACCTTGCGCCGGTGCAGCCCACCAATTGGCGGGAAGAGTTGTTGCGCGTGGATCATAACTTTAACTCCAAGGTGCGTGCGATGTTCCACTACATTCATGACTCGTGGGATACGCAAACCGCGGTGCCTCTGTGGACTAACGGCACCGATCTCCCAACCATCGGCACAAATTTCGAAGGCCCGGGCGTAAGCGTGGTTGCGCGCTTGACCGCCACTGCTTCGCCTACCCTCTTGAATGAGTTCGTCTTCAGCTATACCACTGACCACATCATTCTTTTCAACACTGGCTTCCCCGACCCTAATGCCTGGAAACGCCCTGCAAGCATGACTATGGGAACGTTGTTCGGAACCGGGTCCGGCGTGATCCCTGGAATAAGTCTGCAGGATGCCGGCGACATTTATGGCGGCGGCAGCTTGGCAATCGATGCCGGGTACATTCCGAATGGCATATACAACTCGAATCCCTCATACACATTCCGCGATAACGTCACCAAGATCGTGGGCCGCCATAATCTTCAGTTCGGCGCCTACTCTGCCATTCGTCAAAAGAACGAACTGGGCGGCGAATTAGGGCCAGGTGGGGTCGGTGGATTTCTGACGTTTAGGGGTAGCAACAGTACGGTCGGTAGCGGTAACGCGTTCGCCGATCTGTTGATGGGCAACGTCTCTTCATTTGGACAGCAGAACCGAGCAGTAAAATATTACAACCGGTCTAAGACTCTGGAACCCTACTTCCAAGATGACTGGCGTGTCACCGATCGGCTGACCCTCAACCTTGGTATGCGCATTAGCATGTACGGTGTCTATAAGGAGCGGTACCACAATGCCTTCAACTTTGACCCGACTAAGTACAACCTCGCGACAGCTCCGACGCTGAACGCTGACGGGTCGCTCAACCTTACAGGAGGCAAAGACCGATTCGACGGCATCGTTCAATGCGGCGTAAGCGGAGCGCCAGATGGCTGCATGGAGGGCCATTTGTTCAATCCGGCGCCTCGATTTGGCTTTGCTTTTGACCCAGCCGGGAACGGCAAGACTGCGATCCGAGGTGGATACGGGATCTTCTTTGAGCAGACCAATGGTAATGAAGCGAACACTGAGTCCCTGGAAAATTCGCCTCCAGGCGTTCTGGCTGCTACTCAAAGCAACATTGCTAGTACTTTTGGTCCCTCGGGGGCACTGCTAGCAAGTGGGTACAACGGCATTGGTGCCGCAGGAGCCATTTTTCCACTCACCGTAAACTCTATACCCCGAGAGGCCATCTGGCCGTACGTACAACAGTGGCACCTGGATGTTCAACGCGAAATTGTGAAGAATACCGTTGCGACGGTTTCGTATGTCGGTAGCAAGGGCACACACTTAGGCCGGCAGGTTGATCTCAATCAGCTCCTCCCCGTTCCCTTGAGTGACAACCCGTTCAAGCCAGGGGAGGTCATCACCGATAATGTGTGCAAAACCAACACCACCCCTAGCGGCGTGGCCATAACTCCCGGCATGCGTGCTTTCCAAAACCTTAGAGTAGCCTGTGGGGATGACGCCAACTTCTTCCGGTCATTCCGGGGGTACGCTGATATCAACTCTCTCGAGAACAAGGCCAGTTCCGTCTACCATGCTTTCCAGAGCTCGTTGCGCCACACGGTGGGCGGTCTTCACCTCAATTTTGCCTACACGTATTCTCATTCCATTGACGATTCCTCAGACCGGTTTGACGGTACCTTCGTCAATTCTTTCAATCCTGCGTTTACTCGCGCGACGTCCAACTTTGATCAGCGACATATCCTGAACATCGGCTACGTTTATGACCTTCCCTTTTTCAAGGGGTCCGGTCTCACCAACACGCTACTCGGCGGCTGGCAATGGTCTGGCATTGTGAGTTATCAGACGGGAACACCGTTCAGCGTAACCAACTCTGTTTTCGGTGACAGCGCCGGGGTGGCGAACGGTACCGGAACCGGATCTTATGCCGATCGAGTAGGCGACCCACGTTCCGGAATCGATCAAGCAGCAGCTGCTCAGGCGAGTTTGGGGCCGTTAATCTACAATCCGGCTGCATACGCCCAGCCTCAGGGTCTGACATTTGGAAACTCGGGCAGAAACTCATTAACTAATCCGAGCCGTACAAATGTGGACATGGCGCTTTTCAAGCGCTTTAACATTAAAGAGCGGGCTGCGGTCGAGTTCCGGGGTGAGGCATTCAACATTTTCAACCACACCTCCTGGTTGCCACTGGGCGGAAACAACGGCACTGGGAATGACTCGCTGGACTGCTCTTTTGGAGGAGCTTGCCTTTCGAGCTCGAGTTTCCTTCACGCGTCCGGTGCGCACCTCTCGCGCATCCTCCAACTCGGATTGAAGTTCATTTTCTAGCTGTCGCTTATCAAGACGTTGCCCTGGCCACTATGTGGTGGCCAGGGTTTTTTATTGTCCCAGACCCCGTTCTAGAATGGTCTCAACGTGAAAATGGCTGCCGTCGCCCTTTGGGTTCTCGCTGCTCTCGTCTGCTCGCCGCTGTTGCACGCCCAGAAGCCGCCCGCGAATCCGCCAGCGGCGGGGCCAGTAGTCGGCAAAGCACCTCCTCCGCCCCCCGCAAGGAAGAAGAAGCCTGCCAGTTCCGTGCCGGTGCCCAAGTTTGAGGATGTCGCGGCTGAACTTGGCGTCACGGCCCCCCACATCGCCACTCCCGATAAACGTTACGTAATTGAATCCATGAGCGGCGGTCTCGGCCTTTTCGATTGTGACAATGATGGTCGCCCGGACCTGGTCGTCGTGAATGGTTCCACCGTCGAACGCTACCGCCAGGGTGGCGATCCTTTGGTGACGCTTTATCACCAGGAACCCAACGGCAAGTTCACCGACATCACCAAGTCCGCCGGACTCAGCCGCAAAGGTTGGGGGATGGGAGTTGCCGTCGCCGACTTCGATAACGACGGCCAGCTCGACCTCTATGTCACTGGTTATGGCGGAAATGCGCTTTATCGCAATAAGGGCAATTGCACCTTCGAGGACGTCACCGACAGAGCCGGCGTGCGCGGCGGCGGCTTCAGCACCGGCGCAGCGTGGGCAGACTACGACCGCGACGGCAATGTGGATCTGTTCGTCTCACGCTACGTGCATGTTGATATTGATCATCTTCCTGAGCCGGGCAGCGCGCAGTTTTGCCGCTACAAAGCGGTAGCCGTGCAGTGTGGCCCGTGGGGCATGGTCGGTGAAACCGACCTGCTGTTTCATAACCGCGGGGACGGCACTTTCGAAGAAGTTTCCAAGAAAGCCGGAGTCAGCGATCCCGCGGGATACTATGGCCTGGGTGTGGTATGGGGAGATTACGACAACGACGGATGGCCTGATCTGTTCGTGGCCAACGACTCCACTCCCAAATATCTGTACCACAACAATCACGATGGCACCTTCAGCGACGTTGCCATGCTGATGGGCGCAGCCCTCGATCCCGATGGCCAGGCGGTTGGCTCCATGGGGGTGGATTTCGGCGACTACGATCACAGTGGCCGGTTTTCCATGTTCGTCACCAACTTCGCGGAGCAGGTGAACAATCTCTACCACAACCTCGGCGTCGAGGGCTTTGACGACATCAGTTGGAAGGCCCGGCTGGCCCAGGCCAGCTATCCTTTGGTTGGATGGGGCACCGCCTTTTTCGACATGGACAACGACGGTTGGCCCGATATTTTTGTGGCCAACGGCCACGTCTATCCGCAAATTGACGCCGTTCCCGGCAGCGCTCCTTATCGGCAGCCCCTGCTGCTCTACAGAAACAACGGCGATAGCACCTTCGATGAAGTTTCAAGTGTCGCCGGTCTCGCCGGCCTTCCACCACAGTCGCGCCGCGGCGCCGCCCTCGGCGATATCACCAACAATGGCAATGTTGACGTAGTGGTGCTGAACATGGACGGATCTCCAACCGTGCTGATGAATCACAACGACAGCCGCAACCATCGCGTGTTGTTGAAGCTGGTCGGCACCAAGAGCAACCGTGCCGCAGTCGGTGCGCGTGTGACCGTGCACACCGGAAAGATGGTCCAAATGGACGAAGTGCACGGCGGATCGAGCTATCTTTCGCAAAACGATTTGCGTTTACATTTCGGCTTGGGCGGCAACACCACCATAGATTCTGTGCAGGTCAATTGGCCCAGTGGCAAAGTGGAAACGCTACGCAGTGTTGCAGCCGATGCCATTTATACAATTGTAGAGGGACGTGGAATCAGCCAATCGCAACCGCTGCCCACACCCGGCATCACGGCCGCTGATCCACAGCGGTTGAGATAACGTCTGGGTGAGAGCACGAACCCAGCCCGCTAAGGCGGCATAGCTTTTGGCCCAGCGCGTAAGCCCTGGGGAGGCTCTCAGGGACGTCACCGAATTTCAGTGCCTCCGCTTAGGTTAAGAAGATCGCCTCAGACTACGCCCCTCTGCGTGTAAACCATCCACAACTGACCATGCAAAGCGGGCAGATCCTCAGTGCCCGGGACTTGGGTAGTCGTAGCCTGACGGCGAAACGACCAGCAACTTCTCGTTCGGTCGATCGATCAGCTTCTTCAGGGTTGCGGCAGAGGATGTGTCTGTGAGCAGCCCCGTCATCGTGACCCAGTACTGTTGTTGGTCACTCGAAACCGCGTAGTAGATCACGCCCGGACGATCCGACACATTGTCCAAACGTGGCCCAGATGCATCGTTTACGACAACGATTTGGTAAAGGATCCGATGTCCTCTCTGAGAGTAGCAGCTCTCCGTGGGCGGCGATTTCACACGATTCTGCCACATTTCGCGGCCCCTCCTCAGGGCATCCAAGAACTCGGCCTCGTTCTTTGGGAATCTGTGGTTGGCGTCATGCCAAACACCAAGGAATGAATGGACACTCGACAAGTAGTTAGAGTCTTGAATCATGCTCCGGTGCACATGCGGTATCCCATCTGGGATGTACACGAGGATCGACAACCCGAGTGCAGCTCCAACAGGGAGAAGAAGTCTGTAAAAACCCTTGCGCGATGTACCATAAAAAGCGCAGCAGAAAATGCCAGCTCCGAGCGTCACTAAGCCTGCACCCACGGCAAGATACGGATACTCGACGTAGTAGACCTCAGTCGTGTGGATGCGGACTGAGCAGGCGACAAGATAGAAGCCGAATATCAGCGCGGGAAGAGCAAAGAGCCCAAAAAGTATCGTGACCGCCACCCTGACGCTTTTTTGCATACTCTCGATCCCTGCCTATCTCCGCTAGTGCTTCGGAACCGTGATGCTCGTGTTCGCCCAAGAGTCACAGATGACAGCCGGGTCCGATGGATTGGAAGAATTGCCTATGGCGACGCGATGAAGCCCCCAGTGCGTGCTTTCCACTGTGAAATTCCAGTGGTCCGAGACTGCAATTTATGAGTACAGGATGCGGTATTACGATCCCGCGACCGGTGTCATAGTTGTACACCACATTGTAGGTCAGCCCTGGCAGGAACGAGGACTGCGTGCTGGTGCCGGTCAGGCGTCCCATGTTGTCGTAAGCGAGCCGTACGTGCCGGGTGGGGTCGGTGACCTGCTTGATCTTGCCGACCAGGTCCAACCCCGGGGGGGCGGCACACCCCTGCGCCGGAACTGCATCTCATCCCTGATGCCCCTCGCCGCCCAGATCATCTGGCTCTTCCTGCTGGCTCTCCCCATCGCCACCATCAGCTGGACCGTTACCCACGAGGAAATCTTTCGTGAACCCAGGGAATATTGCGTTCGCCAAAGCGAGCAGGCGTCGTCCGTCTTACGACGAAAATTCTTCTTCTTATTCACCTGCGAATTTTGTTTCAGCAACTACGTGACCATCTTGTTTCTGGCCATCACCCGCTACAAGCTGCTATTGCCGGACTGGCGTGGCTACCTCATCGCTGCTTTGGCGCTGGTGTGGGTCGCGAATCAATACATGAGCCTCTACGGCCATCTTCGGCTCGACATCAAGAAGGAAAGAGTAGAAATCAAGAGGGTAGAGAAGCAGGTGGAGCAGAAGTCGAAACCTGGCGGTCAGGAAATTCGGCCCGCCGCATAGTCAGCGTTTTGGCGCACAAGAGTGTCCGCCCTACACCATCCACCTCGTCTAATTGAAGTACGTTGCCGGCAATAGTTCACGGCCTCGTTTTCGCGATTTCCGGTGTCTCCCGCCGCTGCGGGCCGAGATGGAATTTGGTAAGTCCGTCGCGCAGAAACTCAAAACCCTCTTCTGGCGAGTCAACTATACGAAACAAATTCAAGTCCTCGGGCGAGATTGTCCCCGATTCCACCATGGCATCAAAATTTATTAGCCGGCTCCAGTAATCCTTGCCGTAAATAATCACCAGGATCTTCTTTGCAAGTTTCTCTGTCTGGGCCAGGGTGAGAATTTCAAACAGCTCGTCAAAAGTGCCGAAGCCACCGGGAAAAATCACCAGCGCTTTGGCAAGATAAGCAAACCAGTACTTACGCATGAAGAAGTAATGGAATTCGAGGTTGAGCTCGGGAGTAATGTAAGGATTCGGCATTTGTTCATAAGGCAGCCGAATGTTGAGCCCAATCGTCTTGCCGCCGGCCTCGCGCGCGCCCAGATTGGCGGCCTCCATGATCCCCGGCCCCCCGCCGGTGGTGACCACAAATCTTTGGCGCTTGGCGGGAATCTGCAAAGACCAGTTGGTGAGCATAGAGGCCATGCGGCGGGCGTCTTCGTAATAGCGCGCCATCTCCACTGCCGCCCGCGCCCTTTGTACTTTGGTCTGCTCTTCAGGCGGGGCTGGCCGCGCGGATCCAGGTTTTTCCAGCAGCACCAGCGCATTTTCCGCGGCGGACAAACTAACAAAGCGCGCCGATCCAAAAAAAACCACCGTGTCCTGTATCTGCTCTCGGCGGAAGCGGGCCAGCGGCTCGTAATATTCCGAGAGGATGCGCAGGGCGCGCCCGTCCGGACTATGCAGGAAATTCTTATTTTCGTAGGCCAGCGGCGCCCGATGAAGCAGCGAGGCCGGAGTTGCGAGTCTCTCAGGAGATTTGTCAGTTGGCTGCTCAGACTTTGTCTTCAACGCATTTCCTCGAATCAAGAGCTAATTAATAATTCCACGCTGGGGCAGAGATTGCTGCGGAAAAGTGGCCGAGAGCAAGCACGTTAGTTGGGGTGGGGAGCCCGGTTTCGCACTGCCTCCCAGATTCCAATCCAGACATCTATAAGTCCCAGACCCGAAACAATTCCCTTCACAAATGGGCTCAGTGCTATCGAACGTAACGCTGGAAAACGAAACAGCAGGTTGTTCTCCGACCACCAGAGCGTCCACGGAAGCACCGCCAAAACTGTCCCCAGCAAGAGGCAAATCAGCATGAATAGAATTAGCGACAGCCGTCGCGCCCACACTTCTGACTGGGGCATCGGTTCCGGCTGGGGCTCCAGTCCAGTGGCGGTGGAGTTGTTGGGAGTTTCGCGCTCCTCCGGGCGGTTGGCCAGTGCACCCCAGCGATCGCTTCTGGTTAGCCGGTCCGGATTCGAAGTCACACCACTCTCCATTCAAACAGCATACGACAGGCAGGTGCCTCAAGGTTCGCCGCTATGAAAGCTGTTTGATTGATTTTACGACGTTAGGGCCGCGATTACGATTTCAAGGCTTTGATGCGTTCCGCCACATCACGATAATCAATGTTGCTGCCATAAACCTGCATGAAATGGCTGAGCGCGGATTGTTTATTGCCTGAGGCCTCATACACAGCAGCCAACTCGTAGTGTAGAGCAGTACGGGCTTCTTCGTCGATGTTCGAAATTGTCAATGCCTTTTCATACCAGCGGATCGCCGCCGGATGTACTCCTTTTTCCAGAAAGCACTGAGCCAGCCAGGTATACGCCTGCATGACGTTAGAGAATGCTTGGCCACGCTCAACCGCCTGGCATACTTTCTGCAGCTCTCCGATGGCCTCATCCATAAGGCCCATTTCCTTGAAAGCTACACCCAGGTTGTAGTGCGTCTCCGGATCTTCATCCTGGCTGGGACCGGCATTTTCCTCGAGTCCTTCTTTGAATTCGCTGAAAATCTCGCTCAAGTCTGATGTGTCCAGGTGCGGCGTGGCCGCTCGGACAGTCACCGGTGGTGCTGGCGCGGGCGCGGGCGCGACAACGGGCGCCTGCATGACCGCGGTTTGCGCTCCAGCCGCAGCCGCCGCTGCGCGCGCTGGTGCGGGCGAAGCGGGAACAGCAAATTCCTGCGGCAACGCATCTTCTAATGCCATTGCCAGATCGCCAAGCGCGCCTTTGTCGGCGGGCTTTTTCGCGAGAGGCTTTTCTGGGGCCGGCTTTTCCGGAGCCGGCTTTCCCGTAGCGATGCCCGGCTTGGCAGAGGTCTTGGCGGCCAGGAGCGCGCGCAGATCAGTCAATTCAGGCAGTTTGGGAAATTCCGCCGCGCACTTTGCGACTCCTGTTTCCGCTTCCTCCCACATCGCATGCTCAATATAGAACTTGATCTCTTCTACTAGCTCCGCGGCATCGGCCTTTGCCGGCGCATGGGATTCTGTCTTCGCTGCCTCGGTAACGTCAGTGCTGCCTTCCCACTCGTGCGAAAGATCGATCTCTTGCGTTGGAGCCGCAACCGGCTCCGCAGGCTCCCTCACCACCGACGCTGAACGTTGCTTATCAAACCTATCGGCGAGCTTGCCATACTTGGTCGCATACTCGCGGTGGCCGGCTTGCGCATAGGCGCTTTCTAGCGTGCGGCAGCATTCAGCAGCCTCGTCCAGCCGGCCGGCGCGAACATGTAACGCCGCCAGTCGTTGGTTGATGGGCACGTCATTCGGAGCCTTGGGAAGTACCGCCACTAACGCCGGCATCGCTTTTTCCGGCGATTTATAAGAAATATAAAGATCGGCATCGGTGATGGCCTGGTGAAGCTCGGTGGCCAGCGCCTCTGGATATTTCTGTTCCACCGGTGGGGCACTCGTATTCAGATCGTCCAGGACCACCGGGCCGGGTTCATCTTCCGACTTGCCGGCGATCTTCGATCCTGCTTCGCCAATGCCATGGTATTGCTCATGCGTGGCCGCGGGTTCCTGCGGCTCCACAGCCGCCACTTGCAAGTGCAGGTCGCGGGCGCGGTCGGTATCGCCGGCCTGTTTGCATGCCTCGGCCAGTAATTCAGTTACCTCAGATAAATGGACATTCTCGCCGGCTCGTTCATAGAGCTCCCGCAGAAGTTCAAGTGCCGCCCGGTTGCCCTCGACCAGCGGAATGGAGGCGTTCAGATTTTGTATGATCTCATCTGCCTTGCCGGCAAACAGTTGGTCGGCGAACTGATGATAAGTACGCAGCGCTTCTTCGTGCTCGCCCGATTTCATCAGTGCATCTGCGTACATGACCAGGGCACTGTGGTCCTGGTATTGGCTGAGAAGTTTTTTCGCTGCCGTGCTCGCATCTGCGGTCCTACCGGCCGCAATATAAGCCCGGGCCAGAAGCCGCAACCCATCAGAAAGTGAATCAATGTTCTTGATACCTTGCAGGGCTTTAATGGCGCTGCCTGTCTCTCCTGCCTCCAGAGCGGCATTCGCGCGCGCCAGCAATGCATGGGCGTCAGAAGGATCAAGTTCCAGCAGCTTCTGAACCACCGCTTCCACTTCCTTATGAGCTTTGCGCGCTTTCAGGACTTCCACGCTGCGCCACAAGATTTTTATGGCTTCTTGCTTGTTCTCAAGGCGAACATGCACTTCAGCCAGCCGCAGTTGCAGCGGAACATTTTCGGGATCAATGTCCAGGACCTTTTGAAATATCCGGACCGCTTGCTCGGTTTGGCCGCTTCTCAATAGCTGATCGGCCACCAGCATGTACTGTGCACGCGCATCGTTTTGTAGCCCTTGCTGAGCGTACAGATCAGCGAGGCGCAGAGTGCACTCCAGGCTCGGCTTGAGCTTGGTGAGCTTCTTGTACATGGCGATGGCTTTTACGGTGAAGCCCTGGGTGGCATAGGTATCGCCGACGCTGCGGAAGAAGGAGATCGCCTGGTCGGTCCGTCCAATTCGGGCGTACAAGTCCCCGATGGTATTTAGAACGGTGAGGTCTTTAGGGTCTGCTTTTACGACCTTCTCGTACTCCGCAATGGCGTTTTGCAGCTTGCCTTGCTGGATGTAGCGTTCGGCCGCACTGAGGACCTTCGTCTTGTTGAAACCAAAACCAAAAGCCATAGCGCTGCGGACTCCGAACACAGAACTGCAGAAAAGTGATTACCGTGAAACTGGTCGTAAAGTACCACAGTCACCTGCTCACCCCAATGTTACTAACGGCACCTAAGCATGATTGGCCCATGGTTCCGCCGCGTCAAAGCTCTATATCTAACGGGCAAACAAGGCTGTTCTCGGGCATTCCTCTGATCCGAGCCTGCCGGGGATCATGCCGGCCCGGGCGGCGGCCATCTTCTCTTGGGGTTTTGGTGCGAAGGTTTTGTCTTACGTCGCTGGCCTATTCCCGGGTAAATCGGGTTTTCATCTTCTCGGCGTGGCGCTCTAGCGCCAAAACAATCAGTTGGTCAATCAGTTCTGGATACTGGACCCCTGACGCTGCCCACAACTTGGGATACATGCTGATGGCAGTAAATCCCGGCATAGTATTGATCTCATTCACGTAGATCTTCTTGCTTCGTGGATCCATCAGGAAATCCACCCGCGCCAGCCCGGCGCAGTCCACCGCCCGAAAAGCGGCAGTCGCCATCTCCTGCACTTTTTTGGTCTGCCCTTTGTTCAACTTGGCGGGAATGATCAGCTCTGAGCCTGCTTCCAGATACTTCGCAGCATAGTCGTAGAACTCTTTAATGGGGACGACTTCCCCCGGCAATGACGCCTGTGGCTCATCGTTGCCCAGGACCGAGCACTCCAGTTCGCGCGCTTTTTGCTTCTTTCCGCCCACGCCTTCCTCGATGACGATCTTGCGATCGTAAGCAGCGGCAGCATTCATGCCGCTCGCCAGCTCTCCGCACCCGTGCACTTTTGTGATTCCTACTGACGAACCCAGATTGGCCGGCTTAATGAAAACCGGATATTTGAGCTTGCTCTCGATCAGCTTCTGAACTCGCTTAGGGTTGGTCTCCCAGTGATGTCGCAGCACGGTCACGTGCTTCACAATGGGCAGTCCGGCCGCGATGAAAAGCTGCTTCATAATGTCCTTGTCCATGCCCGCCGCCGAGCCCAGCACGCCCGCGCCGACGTAGGGGATGTCTGCCAGTTCCAGCAGCCCCTGGATGGTTCCGTCCTCCCCAAAG
This sequence comes from Terriglobales bacterium, assembly GCA_035651655.1. NCBI lineage: Bacteria > Pseudomonadati > Acidobacteriota > Terriglobia > Terriglobales > Terriglobales bacterium. Next base: position 90,224 of record DASRFG010000001.1, on the reverse strand, counting down.
GTGCCGTGAAGCACGGGAAAGATCACATCTACGTTGATGGTGTGGTCGCTCCAGCGTCTTGCTAATTGCGCCGTGTTGCCATCAGGTTGGAAGGGCTGCAATGAACCGCCTGCCCGCACCGGCACCGGTGGTACTACGATCTGCTCGCCTCTGGCCAGGACAGCGGCCCCAGGCGTCGCCCCGGGGTCTCCGGCGCGCAATTGCTGTCCGGGATTGTTTCCCTTCAGCATCCGCTCGGCATGGCCTGCTACCAGCCAGCGGCCTTCCTTGCTGATACCGATCGGGACCACGTCGTACTTTTGCTTGTCAATCGCAGTGATAACCGAGGCCGCCGATAGCAAGGAAACTTCGTGCTCACCGCTTCGCCCACCGAAAAGAATGCCCACTCGGATCTTATTCATCGGTTAGATAGATTCGGAAAAGATATGAGCATATTACCGTGCCGTCAGGGCGACGTCACTGCGCGGAGGTATTACCACGGTTATACGTCGTTCGACCGTTAGCAAGGTCGGGTTTGCCCCGACCGAGGTTGCGGCGCTTTCAGGATATAGGCAGTAGTGGGCCTTAGAGAATCTTCTTCCCGAAGGCGGAGAGTGCCAGCTCTACTGCCAGGTTTGCCGTCCGATTGTGCTCATCAATCACCGGATTGACCTCCACAATCTCGAATCCCAGCATGCGGGCGTGGTCGGCGATGATTTCCATGGCCAGGTGCGCTTCCCGGTAAGTCGCGCCGCCGCGGACCGGGGTGCCCACGCCAGGCGCATCTTCAGGATCAATCCAATCCATGTCCACGGAGATGTGATACCCGGTAGTGCCCCGGCCCGCCATGCGCAGCGCTTCTTCGATAACGGCTCGCATGCCTCGCTCATCAATGTCGCGCATGGTGAAGACTTCAACCCCGGTCTTCCGGATGTTCTCCTTTTCCGTGGCGTCAATGTCGCGCACTCCCACAATCACACAGTTTTCCGGTGCAACTTTGGGGGAGAAGCCGAAGATGTTGGCCAGTTCGGGTGGCCCCAGTCCAACGATTGCCGCCAACGGCATGCCATGCACGTTGCCGCTGGGCGATGTCTCCGGTGTGTTGATGTCCGCGTGCGCATCAATCCAAACCAAGCCAATCTTCTGCTCCTGTCGGCGGTGAAATTCTGCGATCCCCGCCACCGTCCCCGCAGCCACGGAATGATCACCACCAAGTACCACCGGCACTTTGCCCGCTTCCAGCGTCTTAACCACCAGCTCCGCGTGCTTTGTGCACGTGGCCGTGATTTCTTTCAGATATTTGGCGTGAGGATCGCCTTCCTTCTTCTGCTCAGCGATAGCGACGCTAATATTTCCGCCATCTTCCACCACGTGGCCGAGACCTTCCAGGCGGGCTTCCAACCCAGCCACTCGTACCGCTGACGGTCCCATGTCCACCCCGCGCCGCGACTGCCCCAGGTCGAGTGGCACGCCGATCACACGAATCTTCCTGGGGATAATATTTGACGCTGTGGCCACAGCCACAGCTCCCGGTTGCTTCGAAGCAACGTCGTTCATCAATCTCCTTACTGCGAGTCAAAACCTTCTGAGGGTCAACACCAAAAGAATCAAGCTTCAGGTTGCGAGTTTCAACACTCCCGCGACCGGAACTGGAAACTCGCAACGCCTTACGGATACATGCGGTACAGCATCCTGGGAAACGGAATCGTCTCGCGCACGTGCTCCAATCCGCAGAGCCAGGCCACCACACGTTCGATTCCCATACCGAAGCCGGAATGTGGCACGCCTCCATATTTGCGCAGGTCCAGATACCATTTAAATGCCTCTTCCGGAAGCCCGTGCTCCTGGATGCGTTTTCGCAGCAGTTCGTAAGACCCAATACGCTGCGAGCCACCGATAATTTCGCCGTACCCTTCAGGAGCCAGCACATCCACGCACAGCGCCAGCTCCGGCCGCTGCGGGTCAGGCTCCATGTAGAACGCCTTGACCTTGGCGGGATAGCGATGCACCATCACCGGCTTCTCGAATTGCGCAGAAAGATACGTTTCGTCCGGCGCGCCCAGGTCTCCACCCCATTCGAATTTGGCTTCCAGCGCGCCTTTGGCATGCGCATCTTGGAGCATTTTCACCGCCTCGTCATAGCTGAGCCTGGGGAAAGGCGGTGTGATCTTCTCCAATTTGCTGACGTCACGGCCAATCGTTTTTAGGTCTTCCTGGTGACGCTCCAGGCATCGCTTTACGATAAAGCTGATCAGTCCCTCACCCAGTTCCATGATGTCGTCGAGGGTCGCATAAGCGACCTCTGGCTCTACCATCCAGAACTCGGTCAGATGGCGTCTGGTCTTGGACTTTTCAGCGCGGAAAGTTGGGCCAAACGAGTACACCTTGCCCAGAGCCATCGCGGTCGCCTCGATATAGAGCTGACCGGACTGCGTTAGAAACGCCTGATCTTCAAAATAATCCACGGGAAAAAGAGTGGATGTCCCTTCGCAGGCTGCGGGAGTCAATATGGGAGGATCGGTAAGCACAAAACCGCGATCATCGAAGAAATCACGCGCCGCTTTGATGATCTCCGCTCGCAAGCGCAAAATCGCCGCCTGCCGCGGAGTTCGCACCCACAAGTGCCGATGGTCCATGAGGAACTCGACCCCATGCTCCTTCAGCGAAATGGGGTAGGGTTCGGACTCAGGCACCTTCTGCACCACCTGCACATCGCTCACGTCGAGCTCATATCCGCCGGGAGCGCGCTTGTCGGCCCGCACTTTTCCTTCGACGATTACACTCGATTCCTGGGTGAGGCCCTTGATTGCATCGAATATTTCAGGTGAGACTGCATTCTTGGCCACCACTCCCTGGATCACACCCGTCCCGTCTCGAAAAATTGGAAACAACAGCTTGCCACTCTCTCGCAGGTTATAGAGCCATCCGCGCACGGTGACAGACTGTCCCTCGTGCCTTCCGATCTCCGCGATGGACGCCACCGGGGCCTGCGTCACCGTTACTCTTTCCGCTTCACCCATAACAATAAATCTCTCTACTCCTCAGAGTACGTGCCCACAGGCGCCCTCGCCTGTGGGGGCGAGCGCAGCTCGCCTTTGACCCTACGCTCTGCCCGCCGCCTGTTCCAATGTGCGGAAGGCCTCGCTCATTTGCTTAGACACGTCGGTCTTATCTTCCCCATCAATTTCCATCAGTAAGGGCGGCACTTGCGGAGCCGAGCCCAGCGCACCCATGGCCTCCGTCCAATCAATGCTCCCTTCCGTGGGCCAAAGGTGCGAATCGCGGTCGCCGGCATTATCGTGCACATGCGTGGATCGAATATGGTCCTTCAGGATTTCAAAGGCCTGCACCACCCCGCCTGCGAGATGCGCGTGTCCGACATCAAAGCACACTCCTACATCCTCGAGATGGCTGGCGCGGATAAACTCCACCAGCTTCTCGGGTGTGGAGAGTTCGTTTGGAATGTTCTCCACTAGAATCTGTACTCCAAGCGGCTTCGCGAAGGCGCGCAGATGCTCGATGGAAGTCATCGCGGCTTCCATTTTCTTGTCGCTGAACTCCTCGCCGCCATTCCCGATGTGTTGCACCAGGAAGCGAAACGGGATCTGCTCGGCTATCTCCAGGGCCCGCTTGATCTCATCCATCGCCTCAATACGCCGTGCGCGGTCAGTGTCGGCGATATTCACCGGCGGCGAGCCGCTGCGCCCGAAGTCGTAATCGGAGAACATGGGGGAGTGGACTGAGTTCAAGGGCACGCCGGTGCTTTGGAACCACTGTGCGATCTCGCGAACATGCGACTTGCGGTTGGCATAGTCGAGATGCTGGCGGGCGGCAAAGATTTCAATCGCCTGCGCGCCACCACGGGTCAGCGTTTCCAGCAGCCCAGGATGCAGCCGCTGCTTTACGTAAACGTACGTGGACATCGCTCTCAGCATTCAGTCTTGTCCTTCGGACTAGTAATCAATACCCCACCGCTTTGCCGGTCGCATTCCGCTCGTCCGTCGCGCCCAAGCGCTCGCCCGTCTTCGGGTCAATCGCGATGCACTCACCGTCGCTCCAGTAGTCTTCTTGCTCCACTTTGTGGCCCATTTTCCCCAGCAGGCTGACCGTATCTGGCGAAAAGCCCTTCTCCAGGTAAACCGTGTCCGGCAACCACTGATGGTGGAAGCGGGGTGCATTCACGGCCTCTTGAATATTCATGCCGTAATCAACCATCCCCATAAGAATATTGGCAACGGTCGTAATAATCCGCGGACCTCCCGGCGACCCCAGCACCAGAAACAGTTTGCCGTCCCTCAGCACGATGGTCGGGGTCATTGCCGAAAGCGGACGCTTGCCGGGGCCAATCGCGTTTGCCGGCCCTTGAATCAACCCATAAATATTCGGCACGCCGGGCTTGGACGAGAAATCGTCCATCTCGTCGTTGAGCAAGAAACCCAAACCCGGCACCGTGACCCTCGACCCAAAATCATCATTCAACGTGGTGGTCACCGCAACCGCATTTCCCGCCGCGTCCACCACAGAATAATGGGTAGTCTGGTCAGGCTCGCGACTGGCAAGTGGCTGCGGATGAGAGGCCGCATAGCGCTCCAGTTCATTGAATTCTGCTGGGCGTTTCAAGTCAGCGCTTAACGTAGCATGCAGCGGATCAAGCGTCGCCCGCCACGCCGCTCCATAACGTTTGTCCACCAGTTGTGGCACCGGGATCTTCGAAAAATCAGGGTCGCCCAAAAACTCGGCGCGATCAAAGAATGCCCGTCGAAAGGCCTCTGTTGTCAGGTGCAACGTGGCTGCTGAGCCGCGCCCCAGCTTGGAAAGGTCGTAGCCTTCCAGAATGTTCAGCATTTCCACCAGTGCAATTCCACCCGAGGACGGAGGCGGAGCGCCAATGATCTCGTACCCGCGATAGCTGCCTTGGATCGGCGTCCGCTCCTTCACCTGATAAGCCGCCAGGTCCTCAGCGGTAATCAGCCCGCCGCCCTTTTGTACCGCTGCCGCAAGCTGCCGCGCGATTTCTCCGTGGTAAAAATCGTCTGGGTTCCGGGCAATCCGCTCCAGTGTGTTCGCCAACTCGGGTTGCCGGAAGACTTCGCCGGCTGTGTAGTAATTGCCGTCCCGCTGGAAGATCCGCCGCGACTCCGGGAATTTTCCTAAATCCTGGTCGTGCATGCCATCGGCTTCCGCCCAGGTCAAAGCAAATCCCTGGCGGGCAAGCCGGACGGCTGGAGCCATTACCTCCGCCAAGGTCAACTTTCCATATTTCTTTTCTGCGGCCGCCATTCCTGCGACCGACCCGGGTACTCCCACAGCTTTATAGCCGACGATGCTGGCGCCGGGAATGACGTTCCCTTGCGCGTCCAGGTACATGTTGGCGGTGGCTTTGGCCGGCGCCTTCTCGCGGTAATCCAAAAAGTGAGTAGCGCCATCTGCCATGCGGATCAGCATGAAGCCGCCCCCGCCGATGTTTCCTGCGTCAGGATGCACCACCGCGAGCGCGAAACCCGTAGCTACCGCGGCATCCACTGCATTGCCACCTTTGCGCAGTACCTCAACTCCAGCTTGCGACGCCAGCCCATGAACGCTCACCACCATAGCGTGGCTCGCGTGCGCCGGCTGCATGGATGCGACCAGCGGTCGCGGCGCAGCCCCGGCCACCAGCATTAGCAGCAGCGCAGTCAATAACTTGCAATGGGATCTCATGTATGCGGGAGATTCCGCTCAGCGCAGAATCACATGCCAGCACAGGCAGAGCATGATGTCCTGAGCAGACCTTTGAGGCTAGCCCACACCCCTAGAGAGAGTCAAATTTGTGGACTGAAGAGCGCACGGAATGGGTAAAGAGGTTTTCAGTTTCAGGTTTCAAGCCCTCAATATCATCTCGAACTCGAAACCTGAAACTTGAAACTACTGGGTTAGGGCTAAATCGGCCTTCGTATTTCCAGCCACGGTCACGTCCTTGGTCGTGGTCTTGCCGTTGTGCCATACCGTCAGCTTGTACTGCCCATCGGGCACATTCTGGATGAAGTAGTCGCCCAGGATCTGGTCCGGCTGCGCGAAGTATGGGGTGGGCGTAACAATGATGGTCGCCAGCATATCGGAGTGGCGATTGCACACAATATGGATCGCCCCGGGGTGATCAAATTTCCACGACGCCGTCTGCCCTCTCGGGAACGTTCCGAGATTGCGGGCCAATCTCCTGTCGCCTCCGACTGCCAGCCAGCTTACATTGTGCGCGTCATTGTCATTGTTTAGAAATTCGACCGTAGCTCCTTGTGGGATGACCAGCATGTCGGGGATGAACTTCATGCCCTTCTGGTCTACTTTGTAGGCCGTGGTAGGCGGGGGGAATGACTGCTTTACCAAAGTTTCCAGATATACAACCGTCGGCCCGGCGCCAGCCTTCACATTGCCGCTTAGGGTTCCAGCACTGGCAAACAGACCGGTTGCGAGTAAGAAAGCAATTGCTACCAGAATAGTGCTTTTCATCTATCCTCCTCATTCTTATAAACGCGGTATCAGAATAGGAGAAGAACCAAAGCCTTGCCCACGGCAACCATCACCAGGGTATGTGATCGCCGTCACACGCTCCGAAGGCTTAGGTTTGCCGGTCCGCTTCCCCCAAAGTGACGGGGACTTCCATTTTCCGCTTTCCGCGGAAGATGCTCACTCGCACCGTGTCTCCTGCGCGATGCTGGTTCATTACGTCGGAGAGGTCCTGCTGATCAATGATGTCTTTCCCGTCTATACCCACAATCAAATCCCCGCCCAGCATGATCGGGGTGTTTCCGAGATAAGCCCGCTCGCTTCCGCCCCGCAACCCCGCTCGCTCTGCTGCTCCTCCCGGAACTACCTGGATGATCAACACGCCGTTGTCGGCGGGAAGTCCCAATTCTGCCGCCAGTTCCGGCCCGATCGGCAAGCTGCGGATGCCCAACGCCGGCCGACGCACTCGGCCCAGAGTTACCAAGTCATTGAGCACCGCCTTCGCAGTGTTAATAGGAATCGCAAAGCCAATACCTGAGCTTTGCCCAGTCGAGCCGAGGATCATGGTATTGATCCCGATTACATCACCGTGAGAATTCAGCAGCGGCCCGCCCGAATTTCCCGGATTTATGGCGGCATCCGTCTGGATCGCCTTATCAATCGTGGCTCCGTTGGGCTCGCGCACTGAACGGATTGAGCTCACAATCCCGGTGGTCAAGGTTCCATTCAAGCCGAATGGGTTTCCGATGGCGTACACCTTCTGTCCGACCTGAAGATTCTGCGCATCACCCAGCACCGCGGATACCAGATTCGGTGCGGAAATCTGCAGGACCGCCAAGTCATGCGTCGGATCCTTGCCCACCACCTTGGCGCGATACTTCTTGCGATTGTGCATGGTGACGTCCACTTCTTGCGCGTCCGCCACCACGTGGTAGTTGGTGAGGATATGTCCTTCCTTGTCAATTACGAATCCAGAACCCTGGCCTTCCTGCGGCATCACTCCGTAAAAGAAGTCAAAGGTCAGCGCCCGTGACGTAATGTTGACCACCGCCGGTATGTTCTTGCGATATACCGAGATGTTGTTTTGCTCTTCGGCGTCGACGCCTTCCGGCCCCGCTGCCTCGGTGATCTCCACTTTGCTCGGATTCGCTATCCAGTTCGCTGCGGTTATCCGGCCTCGTCCGTGGGTGGTGAAGTAGTAGAACGCTCCTGCGATCAGCAGGGCGAAGATGATGGGTCGTAACAAGCGCATAAATCCTCTTTCTTGCCTATTTAAACAAATCATTGGAACCGACTGCCTGAACAGTCGGGCAGAAACAAACGGAACCTGGATGTTAGATTGTCCACGCTGGATTGTGTCAACCGGAACCAGAAAGTCTACCGGCGCGCGGCCACTATTTGCAGCTCCCGAAAGACTCGTTCGACCTGCTTCTCGGTTTCCGCCAACGTTCCCGAGTTGTCAATCACGAAATCCGCGGCTTGCACCTTCTCTTCTTCGGGTGTCTGCGCCGCCATGCGACGCGCCACCTCTGCTCGGGCCCTCTCCGCGTCCCAATGCAGTCTTTTGGCGAGCCTTTCGCTGCGCTGTTCCGGCCGGCAGGTGACCACCAGGAGCTTGTCGAAGCGCTTGGAGACTCCCGCCTCCACAATCAGGGCCGCTTCTACTACCACGATCGCGTCCCGCTCCCGCCTTCCGACCTCTTCCATCCATTCTTCCTGGCGCTTAATCACCGCCGGGTGCACAACGCGATTCAGTTCCTGCACGCGCGACCCGGCGACATCAGTGGCAAATGCCAGGGTCGCCAGCTTCTGCCGGTTAATTTTCCCGTCCGGTTCGAGGATTTCGCGTCCGAAATGCTGGACCACTTCCTCATATACCGCTTGTCCTGGCTGCATCAGTTCGTGGGCGATGAGGTCGGCTTGGATCACGTGGGCGCCGCGTTTGGCTAGCATCTCGCCTACTGTCGTCTTGCCGCATGCGATCCCGCCGGTCAGGCCGACGCGCAGCACGTCACCCGCGCTCCAGCGAGAGTGCCGCTTCCCGCAAGCGACTGCCGCGGCGCATCTTCGCCGCTTTCACGGTATTCGACATCAGCATGGCGATAGTCAGCGGCCCCACGCCCCCCGGTACCGGGGTCAAGGCTCCCGCCACTTCTGCCACCTCTGGGTGTACGTCGCCCATCAGCACTGACCCATTCCTGGCAAACGCCTGCTCCCGCTTTTCATTGCCACGGAAAAAGCGCTCGAACTCAGCCTTGTCGGTAATCTTGTTCATGCCTACGTCAATGATGGTGGCGCCTGATTTGACGAAATCGCGGGTGATCATTCCCGCGCGACCGATCGCCGCCACCAGGATATCGGCCCGGCGGCATACTTCCGGCAGGTCACGGGTCTTCGAGTGGCAGACGGTCACGGTGGCATTGCGATTGATTAAAAGCATTGCCGTTGGCTTGCCCACGATGTCGCTGCGGCCTACGACCACTGCTTCTTGCCCAGCAACCGGGATTTGGCTCCGCTCTAGAATCTCCACAATCCCGGCGGGTGTGCACGGAACCAGTCCCGGGCGTTGCGTAGAGAGGAACCCAACGTTCATGGGATGAAACCCGTCCACGTCCTTCGCTGGATCCACGGCCAGCAGCACGGCTTTAGAATCCACCTGCTTTGGAAGCGGCAACTGAACCAGGATGCCATCAATTTCGTCGCGCCGGTTCAGGCTGTGGACCAGCTCCAGAAGCTCCCTCGTACTCACCGATTCCGGCGGGGTATGTTTCTCGCTGTAGATTCCTAACTCTTCTGAAGCCTTTACTTTGCCGCGGACGTAAACCTCAGACGCGGGATTGTTCCCCACCAGGACCACCGCCAGTCCCGGGCGCATTCCGGCTGCCGTCAGAAGACGCGCCTCTTCCCCGACCTCTGCTCTTATCTCAGCCGCGATTTTGTTGCCATCCAGAATGGTGGCCATGGATCCTCGCAACCTAAAATTCAGCCCGCGAACGTGATCGAATTCTAAACCAAACGGGTGGATTGATCGCACCAACGTGGAAGAGCACGGCTTTCAGCCGTGCGGCCTGCGGCGATCGTTTTGGGGCGGACACTCTTGTCCGCCATTTCCGCAATAGGAGTGTCGGCCCTTACGCGTGCCCCCGGTGTAGAATCGGCCCATGATTCCGCAGGATTTGCTCGACATTCTGGTCTGTCCCGCCTGCAAGAAACCCCTTGTCTTAAAAGACGAGGGTCAAAGCTTGAAGTGCGCGCAGTGCCATCGTGTGTACCCGATTCGTGATGGCATCCCTATCCTTTTGATTGACGAAGCCGTGGTCGAGAAATCGTAAAACAGGCCGCGCCGTTCCAGAGTGGCATTTCGTGGCACGTAAACGTCAATTTGGGTCAGGTTGACGCGCTTGTGCCACCCCGGCCTAATGGGAAGCCGACCAACAGTGCTCTCTCCACTTCCCCTTGGCGTCGCAACTTCAGGTAGCTACAAGGGTTTACCTTGATATGTGACTCCCTGTTGAAAAACTCATCTAAATTATTGGCTTTGGAGAGCAAATTGCACGCAACGATGATAGGGTCAACGGAGTCTAATTAAGGAGAAGCACGGGTCGGAGGTGACGGTATGGCGATTGAGAAGTTTTCCGGTACCGAGCTTGCAGCACTGCGTAATGACCTGTTGCAGGGCGGCATTGATTGCCGCGAAGCCGCCGAACTCTTGCAAGTGTTCCTGATAGGTCGCGGCTACGGAGTATCGCCTGAGGCAGCTCGTGATGCAGCCAGCCGGGTCGAGGGCGCAGGCTGCTCTCTTGAGGTGATTCAGAAGGAACTGGAAACTATTGCTCTTGTGATGTAAGTAGTCCCAAGTGGATTCTTCCACCACAAACTGAAGCCGGGCCAACCAGCCCGGCTTTCTTATTTAAACCCGATAAATCGTTCGTTCTTGGTGAGGTTTGTGGGAAGGCTCTGCTACTCGTACCGCAGGCTCTCCACCGGATCCAGTTGCGCGGCGCGGGTCGCCGGGACGGTGCCAAACAGCACCCCCACCATGGTAGATACCACGATGGCAATTACCGCCGACAATCCCGAGACCGGCAGCCGGTAACTAGTCAAAAAGCGCACCGAAAATGGCAAGGCCAGACCAATGGCGATTCCAACAATGCCGCCGATGAGAGAAATAAGGATGGCCTCAGCCAGAAACTGATACTTGATTTCCCGTTTCGTCGCGCCCACCGCTTTGCGAATCCCGATTTCGCGGATTCGAGCACTCACCGTGGCCAACATAATGTTCATGATCCCAATGCCACTCACCAGCAGGACGACCATGGCGATCAGAAGCAGCACCAATGTCAACGCATTTGCCGTCTTGGTGGCCACGTCCAGCAGTTGTGTCAGGTTATTGACGGCATACACCGACTCTGGACGGTGGCGGGATTGAATAATCCGGTGCGCCTCCTGCGTCACCCGCGGTACATCGGCTGCGTCGGATACTGTGAAGTAAATCTGCTTGACGATTGCTCCTTCGGTGAAGTATCGGCTCACGGTGTAAGGAATGAGAATCGTGTCCTCGGTGACCTCGGACATTCCGAAGGTTTCAACCCGCTCTTTGAAGGTCCCAATTACGGTAAATGGAAGGTTACTTAGCTTCAAATTCTGTCCGATGGCTGCATCCGGTGACCCATAAAGCTTGGTCGCCAATTTTTGCTGGAGCACCGCCACCTTGTTGCGGGCCTGTTCGTCTTCATGGTCAAAGAAACGGCCGGAAATCACGTCAACGTTTCGAATTGTCTGGTACTGAGGCTCCACTCCTAGGACCAGAATGTCACGCTCTTTGCCACCGGGGAGGACGATGCGATCGGTAAGGTTGACCACCGGTGACGCAGCGGTAATGCCCGGCACCTGCTGTTGCACCGCATTCATATCATTGATAGTCATGGGGTCGAGCGCCGCTTTGTTGACATGGGTGCTGCCCCCCTCATACTCCGCATAAACCAGGTTCGACCCGATTCCTTGGATCAACTTCAGAATGTATTGTTTCCCCGTGAGTCCGATGGTAACTACCAGGATCAGTGAGGCCGTCCCGATCATCATTCCCAAAGCGGTCAGCGCAAACCGCACCTTATTGCTGGTAAAAGTTTCGTAGGCGAAGCTGAATACCTCGCCCAGGCATAGTTCAGGAGGATTGCGTACCACTCGTCTCGCAATCGGTGCAACGCCGACCCTCTGATTGGACGCGTGAGTGTCCGCAGCCTGAGACACCGGCAGCGAGTGAACGCTCGTCGCATTGTTCTCCGCGACTCTCGTCTCCACCATCGGCGTGCTCACTTGATCTGACATACAACTACTGCCTCATTGTGATAAGGACACGGCAATCCGCTAACCGGGCTTGCCACTACTACCCAATCTACGCCGAACTGCGAGTTCAGTTGCTTAAAATTGGCCAATCCGAAGTGCTTCCACCCCTGTTCCGCCTCCACCTCCTGCTTCCATAACTCTGCCAGCTTGGGGAACATGGTTACAGCGCCGCTATCCTTTAGATTGTCCGCCAGCATGCTCCGTTGCGCAATTGCTCTGAAGCCGTGCTGGTCCTCACCTGCCATCCCCATGTGGTCGGGATCCAGAGCAAAATAAGCGGCCCTCGGTGTGTTGTCCCTGATCCACAGAAAAGACCTAACCCAGGGATTTTGTGGCACGCTCCAGGGCCACTCCAAGTGTGGAGTGGCTGGAAACAACTGTCGCTGTGCATACCACATACCAAAGCAGAGTGGAACGAAAAGCAGTAGCCAGCGCCAGACCTCCGCCTTTAGCACCCATTCTGCGAGCATTCCCCCGGTAAACACGAATAGCAGGATGTAAAGCAAGAATAATGCTCGCATGGGTTGCAGCAGCGTAAGGTTCTCAAAGCGCCTGGGGACTGTGATGATCAATGAGATTACGAAGAAGACGCTTCCGAAAGCGATCAGCGCCGAGCTCAGCCGTTGCAGCGTTGACAGCCCGTGACGTCGCGCAATTCGCTGGTACCACCACAAGAGCACCAGCGGCGCGAATATCCCCAGCCACTCATACCACTGCCAGCGCAGCAGGAAGAAATATTCACGCGTGACCAGGGCCTCATGATAGGCCTGGGTCATTGGGGGAAATAATCCCATGGGGAGAATCAGAATTGCCATCGCCGTCGACACCCGCCCGTACAGGCGATGGGGTGCGCCGGCACTGATAATTTCCATCCCCATCACGATTGCCACATAGGCCAGGCCAAACACCACCATCAGAGGATGAATCAAGCCCGTGCACAACAGCCACAGCCCAGCACGTTTCCATTTATGTTCTATAGCATTCACGATGGCAAAGAGGACGCTGGGCGCAGAAAGCGAACGAGTGTTCAAGTACTGGTCCATGATGTACAGCGACGTCCCGGCGACCGGTATCGTCAAAAGTGCCGCCACCAAGATAACTCCGCCCCATTGGGCCCGGACACTGTTAAAGCACAGCCGCCCGATATGCCAGCACGCCAGCAGTAGCAAAAAAATCGCCGCCATCTGCCATAGCAGCAGCGCGTAATCCAACGGAATGTGAGAAATTCGTACCGACCACGCAATCAGATTCGGAAACAGCGTCATGTGCGCGTGCGACGCGAAGAAGCCCTGGTTAAACGGATACAAATCCGGATGAAGGACTTTCAGGATCCCCGGCAGGTAAATTTCGGCGTCCTCTACGCCGGGGTGGTACCCCTGCACCAGAATTGCCGCCACCGTGATGAGTAGCAGCAATCCCAAATCTCGCCAGGATGTACTTTGTTCGGAATGGCTCCCTCTTTGGGGAAGCTTTAGAATCGTTCTGAATTTCCGGTATGAAGGACGTTCGACAACTTGCTGTTGGTCCATTAGATGAGACGCCGATTCCCCCTGGTCCAGTGCCCCAGCTGGCCGTCGTGATACCTACGCTTCACGAGGCAAAAAACATCAAGGCTGTGCTCGAGCGCATTCGCGGCAGCCTGGACCCTTTGGATATCAACTATGAACTTATTGTAATTGATGATGATAGTCGCGACGGAACAGAATCCATCGTCAAGCACGTCGCCCAGCAAGATACTCGGGTCAGGCTTTTACTGCGGCAGAACCAGCGCGGGTTGGCGGGAGCCATCGCTCATGGCTGGCGGCACAGCCAGGCTGAGGTCCTGGGAGTGATAGACGCCGATCTGCAACATCCGCCGGAGGTTTTGCCTGAACTTTGGAAAACAATGCAAGCTGGCCACGACCTGGTAATTGCCAGTCGCTATGCAGCTCCCGGAGGAATGCGCGAATGGAATCTCATTCGTCGGCTGCTCTCTAAAATCAGCACGCGTTTGGCTTGGCCCTTTCAGCGGCCTGGAATCCGTGTGAAGGATCCGCTTTCCGGCTTCTTCCTGGTCCGCCGTTCCTCCCTCGATGGCATTTCACTTCAGCCTGAGGGCTTCAAGATCTTGCTGGAGATACTGGTCAAAGGACGCATCCGCTCCGTCGCCGAGGTGCCCTTTGTGTTCGGCCTGCGGCAGGCCGGAAGCAGCAAAGCCGACCTCAGCACGGGCTGGCATTATTTGAGGTTGCTGGAACGTCTCTGGCGCGAGCCCTAGGCGGCGTGTGCTAGGCTGTGCCCTTTGCTCCTCTGTTACATTACCGATCGTACCGGCTTTCCCGGTCCTGACGCGGAGCAGCGCGCCAGGCTGTTGGATAGAATTGCGGCCGCGGCGGCTTGCGGAGTGGACATGATTCAGCTTCGCGAAAAAGACGTTTCTGCGCGCGATCTTGTGTCCCTCGCGCGTGAGGCGCTGGAGACAATTCGCGCAGCCTCCTCGTCCACCCGCACCCGGCTGCTGATCAACTCGCGGACGGACGTGGCCCTTGCGGTCGGCGCCCATGGGGTCCATCTGCGTTCCGACGATATCTCCGCCAGCGAGGCGCGAGTTGTGTTTTGCAAAGCAGGACAGAATCGGCCGCTGATCGGAGTTTCCTGCCACTCGGTCTCCGAGGTTCGTCTGGCTGAATCGCACGGCGCCGAGTTCGCGCTCTTCGGCCCGATCTTTGGCAAAGTGGCCGCCGACAAAAGAGAAGCGAAGTCTGCTGTAAAGGGTGTAGGCGTCGCGCCGCTGCGCGCGGCATGTGGCAAAATTCCCGCGCCTGGACTCGAAGCACCCGTGCCCGCAGGCCGCATGCCTGTGCTCGCGGTCGGGGGCATCACTCTGGCCAATGCTAAACGTTGTCTGGAAGCAGGAGCAGCCGGGATCGCCGCCATTCGATTATTCCAACAAAACGATATTTCGACCGTCGTGGAGAAACTCCGTGCATTTGGCAGCAGCAACTGAAGCACCTGTCGCGCGACACTGGCGGTTACGCATTGCCTGGAAGGTAATGCTGATCGCCTATCTCGGACTGTTTATGGTCAGCGTGGCCATCATGCGCCGCGGAATTGATTTGAATACGTCGGTCGGACGGCACCTGCTGGCAGGCGCGCTGGCCAACGCCGGACTGGTGCTGATGGGAGTGCTGCTGACGGTGAATGCCTATCAGCGCGGCGAGCGTTGGGCCTGGGTGGCAAACCTGGCGGCCTTCTATGGCGTGCCGGTAATGTTTGTGGACGCGCGCCGCTTCGGCTTCATGAGCGAGACCGTTTTTCCTCAAATCATCGGAATGAGTTTGCTGGTGCTGGGACTGGCGTTGCCCATAGACCTCTTCTGGTCGCGCCAACGAAAATTTGGGGGCGCGTGATTATCTACTACCCAGGCCCAACTGTCAGGCATTTGTCAGTGGGAGTCCAGTCGGCACCGGAACGACCATTCCAATATGCCCGTAGGAGCTGAAAGCCATGAACCGTAGAGAACTCGTTGCGGCGTTGAGTGCTTCGCTGGGTTACTCCTTTATGGGGGCATCGAGGCTAACTGCGTCCGAGGACAAACCAACAGGTCTCAGCCTTATTCGTCTGATCGCCAACCCCAGCAGCTTCGACGGTCGCCGATTGGGTCTGACAGGATATCTTGCTAACAATGGTCTTGACCGGGCGCTGGGTCTATATGTGTCCGAGGTTGACGCCCGTAACTTCATCGTCTCGAATTCGGTCGATGTCAGGATCGAGGAATCCGCTGTTAAGGGTTTAGTTGGCAAGTACATAACCCTCGCCGGGACCTACCACGCTCCGCCGGAAGGGGTGTCCGCCTACAATGGTTATCTTGAGCACATTTCGAACATCAGAGGATGGGAGTTCGGCGATAATCGTTAGAGGTTTCTCGTGTCAGCCCACGAATAGACCCCTAGAGTTCGCGTTCCACTGGTGGGCGCACCAGCCACCGCAAAATCATATTGACCAGAGAAAGCACGATCGCCCCGAAAAACGCGGGCCAGAATCCATGTACCTCAAAGCCGCGCAGATGGCCCGAGACCAACTCCAGCATCAAGGCATTGATCACAAACCAGAAAACGCCGAGCGTCAGAATTGTGAGCGGGAAGGTGATGATCTTGAGGAAAAGCCCCAGCGTAGCGTTCACCAGTCCGATGACGAGGGCGGCTATCAGCGCGGTGCGAAATCCGCTGACCTCGAAGCCTGGAATCACGCGCGCGACAATCAGCAGCGCCAGCGCGCTCAGGATCCAATTGATCGCCAGCCGGAGCATGACGAATTATCCGCTCCGCAGGGGCGCGATGCAAGTGGCGCTGAATTTAGCAGCAGCGGGTCAGCCCGCGAGCTTGGCAGGTGGCTGCACGTTGCGCTTGGGACCGCGTTTGCGCACCAGCAGCAGCCGAATCCGCTCCAGCAATTCGGCGGGGGCATACATGCCCTTGGGCAGAAAGACGTCGGCGCGGGTGTCGCGATCGTAAATCTTGATTTTCCCCGAGAAGAGCACTGCTGGAGTAGTAGGAGAGATGGCCTTGATCTCGTCAATCAGGCGGGTGCCGTCCACCCCCGGCATGATCAGGTCGGTTAGCACTAGGTCCACGCTGCCTTTGCGGAATGCCTCCAGCGCATCTTGCGCGTTGTTGCAGGCGATCACGCGATATCCGCGAGTTTCCAGCATGACCTTGCGGATGGAAAGTGATTGTTCGTTATCGTCAACGCAAAGAATGGTTCGTTTGGGTTTCATCTCTCACCAAAAATTGCGGGTGCTGGTACCGCGTGTCAACTTGGGGCGCGCAACATCCATGACATCCCCGCGCGCTTTGGAATAGCCTGGGTTCTCTGAGAGTCTCTGACGGCGTACTCAGAAGGACCAAGAATTCTGCAGTGAACGCATCCTATTCTCAGTCGAGAAGGTTTGTAAAGTATCGCTCAAGCCAATAGGAATTTTCCTGAGGAAAAATTTTCGTCGCTCTTAATACCTTCAAGCTTCACAAGAAGTTTTGTCGGCTTGCAGGCATTTGGAGCCAGCAGAGATGCTGCTCCCGCCTTGCCGCGACAGTGATGCAGGAGTTTGCACATTGACTACTCGATCAACTTTCGTGAGCGAGCGACGGAGCTAAGAATTTTTACCACAGAGAACACAGAGGGCAAGGAAAGATTTATGCCTAAGCTTGGTGTTCCTTCGTGTCCTTTACGGTGAAAGTTTGATGCGAGCCTAGGCGCCGACTGCCGATGCTCGCTCTCCTGGCTGCTTTGCCGGCGCCAGCGCGAGCAGGGCCACACCGATCGCACTAAACACAGTCGCGGCGATCAGCAAACCTTTGCGTTCACTCGTAATGTGGATCGCCATTACCGCCATTACCGCGGCGTGAGCAAGGTTCGCCCACCCTGCATAAGCGATCAGGCTGCGATTCGCCCAAGGATTACGCGCCGCCAGCAGCAAGAAAATCCCCAGCGCCACATACAGGCTTATAAACATCGGCTCGGCAGATTCCTTGTTCGTTTGCCAGGTATCCCGTATAGATCCCACCAAGGGATAAATGCCAGCCGTAAAGAGCAATCCCACTACTATCAATACGACCTTCAGCGCCCGCATGCGATTCATGACGCCCTCCTGCTGAATCCCGCCGTCCAGCATTGCCGGTGTGCAATTGGCCTGGCCGACCATTCGGCTGGAATGTTAGGACTGGTTGTAGTGCAAGTCAATGAGCGGCAAATGGTTCACACGGATATCAAGCGACGCAAAGAGCGGCTCTGTGCTTGAGATGGTCTTGTTCCAGAATCCGGAATTCGGGCGTGTTTGGGCGTCACTGGAGAATTGTGACGTCACAACATCTTGTGACGGGGTAGTTCCGGAATTTGGAACAGCCTCGGGGAGTTGCTAGCGGCTGTTGACCCACTCGCCTGCGTAAAAGGCCAGTTTTAAATGGCAACCTCTCACATCCCGACCCGATTTTTTCTTGACTGATACACCTCAACCTTCTCACACACTCGATCTGTGCTCTGTTTTCGGAACGAAGCTTGAGGAACTTGAAGAAAGCCAGCGGCTAAGTGCTTCGGAATCTAGGATTTTTCCTCTAACCGTCCTGCATTGATGGACCTGGCGGAAAAACATAGGTCAAACGCGTGATTCTAAAGATGGGCAGGGGGTGGGGGGGGTTGGAGCCCCGCACACGCCCTGCCAAAGCTAAAGCCAGTTGTCAGTACTCAGTTGCTAGTACTCAGTAAATCCAAATCAGCTGCAGCCACTCGTACTGCCGCAGCTCATGCAGCGATAGCAACTGCCGTTCCTCACCATGATCGAGCCGCAGACGTGGCACGAAGGCGCGTCGCCCAAGTCCACAAGCTCTGCCATCGCATCGGCGGCATGGAACTTACCGGCGGCTGGTTTCGAGTTGCGAGCTTCAAGTTTCGAGTCGAGCGCTGAGTCGCCGAGACCGGATTCGTCAGCGGCGCCAGTTTGGCCACCCGGCAGTTCGGCCGGCCGGACGCGGAAGTTCTCGAACAGCATCTGCTGCTGGCCGGTGAGGAAGCGCAGGCGCAGCCAGCGGAAGATGTAATCCATGATGGACTTGGCGAAGCCGAGCTCGGGATTGTTGGACCAGCCGCTAGGCTCGAAGCGGGTGTGCTCGAATTTTTCGCACAGCAGCTTGAGCGGCACGCCGTGTTGCAGCGCGATGGAGACGGCAAGGGCAAAGCTATCCATCAGGCCGGAGACGGTGGAGCCTTCCTTGGCCATGGTGATGAAAATTTCGCCCGGGGTGCCGTTGGGATAGAGACCGACCGTGATGTAGCCCTCGTGTCCGGCGATGTTGAATTTGTGGGTGATGGAGGCGCGCTCGTCACGGAGTTTGTGGCGGACGGCGCGAGGTGGAGCGTTCAAATCCTCTTCAACCACAGAAGCCACAGAGGTCACAGAGGATTTGTCGTCTTTCTTTGATGTAGCCGTAGCAGTGCCGGCGGCGGAGAGCGGCTGGGACTTCTTGCAGCCGTCGCGGTAGATGGCAACCGCTTTCAGTCCCTGCTTCCAGGACTGAATGTAGGCTTCCATGATGTCTTCAACTGTGGCCGACTCGGGCAGGTTCACGGTCTTGGAGATCGCGCCGGAGATGAAGGGCTGAACGGCGGCCATCATCTTTAGGTGTCCCATGTAGTGGATGGAGCGAGTACCTTTGGCCGGTTTGAAGGAGCAATCGAAGACGGGCAGGTGCTCGTCCTTGAGATTGGGCGCGCCTTCGATGGTGCCGGTAGCGTCAATGTAGCTGACGATGGCGTTGGCCTGGTCGTGGTTGTAGGCGAGCTTGAAGAGCGCCGCGGGCACGGTGTTGTTGACGATCTTGATCATCCCGCCGCCGACCAGCTTTTTGTATTTCACCAGGGCGAGGTCGGGCTCGACGCCGGTGGTGTCGCAATCCATCATGAAGCCGATGGTGCCGGTGGGCGCGAGCACGGTGACCTGGGAGTTGCGATAGCCGAACTTTTCGCCGTGGGCGAGGGCTTCGTCCCAGACCTGCTTGGAGGCGGCGGTCAAGTCCGGCAGCTGTGAGTTTTTAACCACAGAGTTCACGGAGGAAGAACCAATATTATTTACCGATGCGCGGTGCATGCGGATCACGTCCAGGAAGGGCTCGCGATTGATGTACCAGCCGGGGCATGCGGCGCCTGGCATGTTATCGGCGGAGCTCACGCCAAGCCGTTCTTCAACTGGCTTGCTGGCAGGTGAGAGCGGCTGGGCAAGCTCGGCGATGCGCGATGACTGCAGATAAGCTTCGCCGCACATGATGGCGGTGACGCAGGCGGCATAGTCGCGGCCAGCGTCGGAATCGTAAGGCAGGCCGGAGGCCATGAGCAGCGCGCCCAGGTTGGCGTAGCCCAGGCCGAGCGGGCGATAGTCATGCGAATTGCGCATGATGGACTCGGTCGGGTAGCCGGCGTTGTCCACGATGATTTCCTGCGCGGTGATGATCACGTCCACGGCCCGGCGATAGGCCTCGATGTCGAAAGCGCCGCTGGGCGCGAACTTCAGCAGGTTCAGGCTGGCCAGGTTGCAGGCCGAGTCGTCGAGGAACATGTACTCCGAGCAGGGGTTGGAGGCGTTGATGCGCGCCGTGTTCTTGGAAGTGTGCCAGCGGTTGATGGTGGTATCGAACTGCATGCCGGGATCGCCGCAGTGCCAGGTGGCGTCGGCGATTTTGCGCAGCAGCTCGGGCGCCTTGTAGGTGTTGATGACGCGGCCGTCCACGATGGACTTAGTGGAGAACTCGGTGTCGCGAGTGACGGCGTACATGAAGTCGTCGGTGACGCGCACGGAATTGTTGGCATTCTGGAAAAAGATGGAGCTGTAGGCGTCGGAATCAGGCGAAGAGCCGTCGTAGCCGGACTGGATGAGGGCGTGAGCCTTGGCTTCCTCTTTGGCCTTGCACTCGATGAAGTCAACGATGTCCGGGTGGTCGATGTTGAGGATGACCATCTTGGCGGCACGACGGGTCTTGCCGCCGGACTTGATGACGCCGGCGAAGGCGTCAAATCCTTTCATGAAGCTGAGCGGACCGCTGGCGGTGCCGCCGCCAGAGAGGCATTCGGTGGAAGAACGCAGCGGCGACAGATTGGTGCCGGTGCCGGACCCCCACTTAAAGAGCATGCCTTCGGTTTTCGCGAGCGTGAGAATGGAATCGAGCGAATCTTTTACCGAGTTGATGAAGCAGGCGGAGCATTGCGGTGTCCTGTAGCCGGTGACGCCGAATTCGACGCGCTGGGCGTCGTGGTTCCAGTGCCAGTTTTGGGCGTCGGAGTTGGGCTCGATGCGATCGCAGCCGACGTTGAACCACACTGGCGAGTTGAAGGCGGCATACTGACGAAGCAGCAGGAACGCGAGTTCGTCGTGAAAGGTGGCAGCGTCTTCGGCGGAGCGGAAGTAGCCGTCGGCCATACCCCAGTCGCGAATGGTTTCGGCGACGCGGGCGACGAGTTGGCGGACGCCGGTCTCGCGCTCGGGGGTGCCGAGTTTGCCATGCAGATATTTGGAGGCCACGATGTTGGTGGCGGTCATTGACCAATCTTTGGGGACTTCGACGTTCTGCTGTTCGAAGATGACGCCGCCTTGAGCGTCGGTGATTTGGGCGGTGCGGAGCTCCCATTCCAGCTCGTCATACGGAGAGACGCCGGGTTTGGTGAAGTAGCGCGGGAACGTCAGGCCCGGAGCTTTCTTCTTGGTCGAAGTTGATGGTGTGACTGCGGTGGTTTGTTCGGTGACCTTCGACATCGTGCGCTCTCCTTACGTTTTTGCCCGCAGGGCTTACGGCCTGCGGGATGTTGTGTCGCCCCTCCGGGGCTTACTGCTTTACTCGGCCCTACCCAGGGCTTACGCCCTAAGCTAAAAGCTATGCCGCCCTCACGGGCTGGATCCTGCTAAGGAAGAAGACGTAGCAAGCTACGTCTCTACCCCAAGTTCCGCTCCGAACGGAAATGTCGTTTATTCCAGCCACTTTAAACCTCAAAAGCCGGCGGGAAGCGACGGAGGCGGCGCCTCTGCGCGCTTGGTTTCCCGATCCGGGCCAGCAGGCGAACTCGATGGCGGCGCCGCAGCTTCCGCGGAAGCTGCCAGCCACTCTTGAAGTGCAGCACATGCAGCCTCGCGACGCGTGGAATCTTCAATTACGGTGTAACGCACAAAGCAGCGGCCACCCGCCAGGCGTTCATAGATCGGGCTGGCCGGAGTAAATAGTCGGCTCAGCGCGCGGGAAAGGTCCTTTGCTTGCTCGAACAGCAGAACGGCCAGCAAGCGCTTGCCGGCGGTGGCAGCCGATTCGCCGGGCGCGAGAACTTCTTCCCCTACGGCAAAAATGCCGGCGCGAGACGGTACCAGCAGCAGGCTGAAGCTGGACTCGCAACGGCACCAGCGTGACCAGTTCAAACCCGGTTGAGTCTGCGGGGGCAAACTGCCCATCGCTCCGGTTATGGCATCAGTGCCCATGCTCAATCACCTATCTGGGATGGCAACAGTACTGCTGCTAATAGGGCCTGTCAATAATAAACCGCTATATGTGGTATTTTACTGCAAATAGGCTGGTTGTGCGACTGGAGGCTGAATTTGAAAGCGATATTCCACAATAAGATGCGGTCGAGGTATTCCCGGCGTCAATAATCATCAGGTAAGTACCTGGTCATCCTGTCATCCCAAACAAAGGAACCTGCCGAGGGTCGGTACTCTCCCGGTCAACGCGGCGCCCCCGATAGAGAGTAAAAGCGCGCGCCAGTTCGGCATTTTCCAGCTCGACATAGATATCTTCAAAAATCTGCCGCGGAGCGATGCGTCGGGAACCGTCAGAACACTCCACCAGGTAGTCGCCCTCGCATCCGATCTGCTCGCGACCCGTGGGATCAATGACGGTGACAGTGTCGGTGAGCTGGCGGGCACGCACAAGAAAGCGCGTGCGATAAACCTTCCATTCGGTAGCGCCGGTTTCAGTCACTTCGTCATCCTGGGTGAGGGCTGATTGAGTTTGTGAGTGACGTGACGCGAGCAAGTGCGAGCAATGTACCAGAAATCGTGGAGAGTCAATCCCGAAGAAGGTGCAACCAGAAAAAAATTTTATCCAGGACATGCATGGAGTTCCAGCGCTATAAAAAGCAGAGTAGAAGGTGGAAGCAGCTGGAAAAACAAAGGGATTTTTCAGAATGCGTGGCAGAAGAGCGTGGAAGACAAATCGTGTCGGCAAAATATTCACATCGAGCGCACAGGAAATGCACCGGGTATGTAGATCTCACCCACAGATGACACGAGTTTCAGGTAGAAAAACCTGGAGGTACGAACAAAAAAGGGCGCACCACGGAAAGAATCCGAGTGCGCCCCCGTGGAGAAAACGGGTCTAACTCAGCGGCTGGCCAGTGCTGGTTCGCGGGTGGCGCCAAGCTGGCTGTGTTCGAAGCGCTGGTTGATCTCGTCCCAGTTCACAACGTTCCACCAGGCTGATAGGTACTCGGGCCGGCGGTTCTGGTACTTCAGATAGTAGGCGTGCTCCCACACGTCGTTGCCCATGATCGGGAACTGACCATCAGAGAGCGGACTATTCTGGTTGGGAGTGGTGACTATCTGAATCTTGCCGCTGGAAGCGCGAGCCAGCCATACCCAGCCGCTTCCGAAGACTTTAGTCCCCGCCTCTTCGAATTGCTTTTTAAAGTCGGCAAAGTTGCCGAATGTCTTTTTGATCTCGTCGGCCAACTTGCCCGTGGGCTCACCGCCGCCTTTGGGCTTCATGATCTTCCAGAACATGCTGTGGTTGACGTGGCCGCCGCCGTGATTGCGGACCGCGGTACGGATATCTTCGGGCACGCTGTTGATGTTCTTTAGGAGTTCATCGGCGGACTTGCTTTGCAATTCGGGGTGTTTCTCGAGAGCGGCATTGAGGTTCTTCACATACGCGGCATGGTGCGCGTCGTGGTGCAAATGCATGGTCTGAGTGTCAATATAGGGTTCGAGGGCTGAGTAGTCATACGGCAATGGTGGTACTTCGTGAGCCATGATTCCCTCCGGTAAGTTCAGATGCTGGATAAGAAACTCCCGATTCTAACAAAGTACAGAGCTGCTCGTGCGGCGTCACTTCCGCTTCCAGCGCACGCCCTGCTTGGTGTTCTCCACCAGGATCCCGGCTTCGGCGAGCTGGGTGCGAATGGCATCCGATCTGGCGAAGTCCCGGGATTTGCGAGCCCGTTCGTGCTCGGCTACCAAATGATTGACCTCTTCGTCGGGTAGACCGTTGGACCGCGCCCCGGCGACCAGCTCTTGCGCTGCGTCTTGCAGCTTGTTTTCGGTTTTTGCCCAATCGAGAATGCGCCGAATCTTCGCCGCATCGTCATCCTTGAGCACGGCAAAGATATCATCGAATTTTTCCAGCGCCTGCTCGAGCGCGGGAACGTCGCTGGCCCTAAGCTGGCCCGCATCGGCGGCTGCGTTGGCTTGCCGCACCATTTCGAATATTGCCGCGAGTGCCTGGGGAGCGTTGAGGTCGTCAGAGAGGGCTAAATGCATCTTGCTGATGGTTTCGTCGGCGAGCTGGGCCATGCTGCCGCTCGCGCCGGAGGGAAACTGTCCACTCCGCAAACGCAGCCGGAAATTGCGCAGCCGCTCCACTGAGTTTGCCGCCTGTTTCAGCGCCGCGAAGGTGAAATTCAGCTGGGTGCGGTAATGCCCTGATGCCAGCAGGAAGCGAACCGAAGAGGGCTTATGGCCCTTGAGCACCAGATCACGCAGGGTGTAGAAGTTGCCGAGACTCTTCGACATCTTCTCGCCTTCGACCAGCAAAAACCGCACGTGGAACCAGAAACGCACGAAAGGCTTCCCGGTGAGCGCCTCAGACTGAGCGATTTCATTTTCGTGGTGGGGAAAAATCAAGTCCTCACCGCCGGCGTGCAGATCGAAAGTATCGCCCAGAAACTTCATTGACATCACTGAGCACTCGATGTGCCACCCTGGCCTGCCGGGGCCGATTTGCGTCTGCCACTGCGCTTCACCCGGCTTGGGAGCCTTCCACAAGGCAAAATCACGCGCATTGTCCTTTTCATATTCGTCCACGTCCACGCGCGCCCCAGCTTCGATTCCAGCAAAATCCTTCTTCGACAGTTTGCCGTATCCGGGAAACCTGGCTATGCGGAAGTAATAAGAACCATCGTCCGTACGGTAGGCGAATCCTTTGTCCACAAGTTGGGCTATGAACTTCGCCATCTCGGGAATGTGATCGGTGGCGCGCGCTAGCTCCGGCCGTTCCACGTTGATGCTGTCTATGTCCTCCAGGAATGCCTGTTCGTACTTGGCGGTGTACTCGCGCACGCTGAGCCCGGCAGCGGCAGCGTTGCGGATGATCTTGTCCTCCACATCGGTAATGTTCATGACATGGCGCAATTTGAAGCCGCTCTGCCGCAGAAACCGGCGCAGCACGTCCACCGCCACGAAGGTGCGGAAGTTTCCGATGTGGCCGTAGTCGTACACCGTGGGACCGCAAGCGTACATGCGGATAAGCTGGTCCTCCATCGGCGCAAACTCCTCTATTGCGCCAGAAAGCGTATTAAAAAGGTGCAGTGCCATATTGAAAGTGCGTTGGAGCGCAGAGTCGCGATTCGCTGAATCTTAATCCGCAGAAGCTTGATTCTAGGGGTGGGCGCGAAAAAGGGTCAAATCCGCGAGTGCTCGCCGCGATTAAGCGGGCGGTCTTGCGGCAGCAATCCGGTGCAGCCTCTCTCCCACCAGCAGCACGTAATGGGCCGCGGAAATGATGGTAAAGGCAAACGTGGCCCACAGAAAAAAGAAGCGCGCATACGCTACCCAGCTTGCCGGATAGACATCCTGCAACATCACAAAAAAGACCGCCGCCACCTGCGCCGTGGTGTTGGCTTTGCCGAATATGCTGGGGCTGAAATCGCGCAATCCGACTATGGCATATAACACCGCGCTTGCCACCAAGATGGAAATGTCGCGGCTGAACACTAAAACGGTAAATTTCCACGGGATCTTGTGCAGGATGGAGAGGACCAGAAACATGCTGCTGAGCAGCAGTTTGTCAGCGATCGGATCGAGGTACTGCCCGAGCATGGTCTGCTGATGAAGGCGGCGTGCCAGCAGGCCATCCAACCCGTCACTGAAGCCGGCCAGGACGAATAATCCTAATGCCCAGCCGTAATTGCGCCCCAGCAGGCTAATAATGATGAAAGGCAGGAACATCATGCGCATCAGGGTGAGCTGGTTGGGTGCAGTGAGCAGACGCCTCACATCTTCTCCTTTGCTCACTCGCCAGCCCCAAACAGACTGGCAGGATCGCGCCCGGTGCGCGTAGTGAAACGCTCGCTTAATGATGGGACACCGCCGGAATTCGTATCCAGCTCAATGCGTTCCACGCGGTGCATAGGGAAAAACACCGAAGTCGGTGTGAACGGTTCGTCGGATTTGACCATGGCCGCGGAATCATCAAACGACTGCAAATCAATTCCGCGGATGCTCAAACCGGCCGGGCTGAGTGCCACGACTACTCCCCAGAATTTTTCCCGCGGCTCGCCCAGGCTGACCAGCACCATCACTCCCGGTTGGAATGGTCCCTCGCCTACTGAATCCGCGCCGGGAGTGTTTTGCGATTTGTGGGGTTTCTGCGGCAGCACAAGGGAATTCTCCCTGCCGCTGGCCAGCTTTGCAAGTGCGGCGCGCAAGTTCGTTGCCCGCGCGCAGGCTCGCCCAGTACAATAATCGAGTCCCGTAGGCGCGTAGCTCAGTTGGTTAGAGCGCTACCTTGACACGGTAGAGGTCTGGGGTTCGAGTCCCCACGTGCCTACCATCTATCTTCTTGAATCCATTCAGAGGGTCATTGCAGCCGAATCGAAGCCAGCGGTAATTCTCCCGAGTTTTGATCGTTTCTGACATCATTTGCCATCAAACGGAAAGTTTCAGCGGTGTTCCCACGTACTAGTTTGCGGAAAAGCATGGGTGGGCAAAGGTTTTTAGTGTTGTGATCTCAAAATTATCAATGTTGAGACTCGTGATGCTGTATCTCGGGCTCAATTCGGTGCCTGACCGATTGCCGATAAGACTCTCTCTTGAGTGATTCCTGTTTCTCTGAGGATTTGAGCGATTTGGCTCGATCGGTCTTGAGTAGCGGCGGCCAGGAGATGTAATGGCTCAACCTGTTTCTTCAAAGAGTTGTCTGCGAAGGATCGTGCCACCCTCATCATAGTAGCGGCACGTCGGGAAAAGGGGAGGTCTATAGCTGTAGAGATAGGCGTCTTTCGTGAGAGAAGTCCTTGCATTTTAGTAAGTAAGTCAACGGCCAAATTCGAATCAAAAAAGCGCGGATGATTTTCAAACTTAAGGCGGCGAAACTCAGGAATTCCTGACAAAATTCCTGACAATATGTTGTTGGCATCTCCCTGATCTTCAAGGAGAAAAGCCATTATAAGATCGTCCACCCCAATAGCTTTTGCGCCGCGTTGTCCGGCCACGAGGCGGGCAATAAAGATCACATGCCGCGCTCGGACCGAATATTTGTCGAGCATCGGAACACCTGCCGTTCGCACGGGTTGAATGCAGAATGAACACACATCGACAATGATCAGCAAGAGTAGCGCTGGAAACAGCATTCATCTCCTATGCCATTTGCCGCCTTCCCTCACACTTTGCGCGTGGAAATGAAGATCAAACGCCGAATCTCTCTGCGGCGCGAGCTTTCGCTCGTGCGGCCTCTTCTTCTCGATTCCTCGGCGACGCATTCGTTTGGAGCGAGCTGAGAAGGCGAGTCGAGATCTCGGCTATTTCATCAACTGCGGCCAGGAATGAGCCTTCGTTTGCCTTAGACGGCTTGTTAAAACCGCTGATTTTTCTTACGAACTGAAGCGAAGCAGCTCGAATCTCCTCGGAAGCAACGGGCGGATCAAAGTTGAAAAGCTTCTTGATATTCCTGCACATTTACTGTTACCTCAAGCTCTCGGAACGCCAAAATGGACTGGGAACACTGTCGGGACCGAAAACTATTTACTAAAACGAACAAGGCCCGATAGTACGCGGATAGTTAAGGTACACACTCTTCAGTTTCTGCTTCTGATCTCTTGCTAAGGAGACCTTCAGAGACTGCCTGTTTACCAGGGGCGTTGATAGTCCAAGTTGCAGTCGGTACGCCCCTTGGAGCTGGTCGGTAATCAAACTCTTTACTTGTTGGAGTAGAGCTTGTTCTTTATCGCCGAGCCCGAATCGTGGAATAGAAACGAGGTATCCTCCCGTTCTGACAGTTAGATCTTCCATCCGGGTGACACCCGCAAACTCCTCTTCGCTCTGTGGAACAGTGTCACGAATTAGGAATACGAACGCTCTTACTCGGTTTGCAATTAGCTCGTCCCGCACGCGACCGAACTGCACATGACTGTGGTTGTCACCCCCATCGGTAACTAGATAAACGGCGTCCCCGAACCTAGGGGCACCGAGTGAAGCCACACTCTCGTGTATAGCGTCATAGAGCGCAGTGCGACCCTTTCCCTGTTTATCACTCAGAGCAGTGATATCGGCAGCAATTTGTTTTCGACCGGTAAACCCAATTAGCTGCGTTTTCTCATTGAAGGTAACCAACGCGATTGACGCATTTTGTGGAATCGTATCCAAAGCAAAAGTGGTGATACGTTGGGCGAAACTCCAACGTGAACCGGAGGGGTATGAATCTGTCGCCATGCTTCCACTCGTGTCCACAAAAAGGATCACTCGCTGTGGATGCTCATCGAAGGTCAGCGATTTAATGGGAACAGGACGTCCCCCGATTTTCACCGCGAGCTCATCTGACTGGAGATCCCGCATGACCTTTCGACCACTGATGGCGCTCAAGGGGACGATCGCCGATTCACAGTAGTCGTTTTCAGAAATCGAACTGGCTTGCCCGACACCGTACGCCGAGAGCACCAGTACGAATAGGAGAGTCAAGACGCTTTGGACCACGGCTCATTATCTCGCTTCTGTCAAAAATCGCTTGTTCAGCCCGTCGTTCATGTGACACCCTGTTAGGTGCTGACGAGAGAGCCGAACCGAAGCCTTCCTTCAGTTTATGCGACCGCCCATTACCCTTTTCCCATCAAAGGGGGTCAAACAGAAAACCAGGGGGTCAGAATTTGGGTCCAACTTGGGTCCAAATAGTGCCGAAAACCAGCGAACAAACGGCAAAACGACGCAGAACCGAGCTAAGCGAATCAACAACTTGATAAACCGGGCCGATCTTCGGGACCAGAAGGTCGGAGGTTCGAATCCTCTCTCCCCGACCCACGCGTGGCTTTGCGGCAAACCCCAAGCCATGGGGTAGTAAAGAAAGTTCAAAACTCGCCATCAATTCGCCATCAAAACCCGGCATTTTAGGTTCGCTTCGGGGGCCTGTTTTTGCGGAAAACGTAGGTGGGCAAAGGTTTTTAGGTTTGTGACCTCAAAATTGACACGGTAGAGGTCTGGGGTTCGAGTCCCCACGTGCCTACCACTTACCTTCTTGAACCCATTCAGACGGTTATTGCAGGCGAGTCGAAGCCAGCGGCAATTCTCCCGAGTTTTGATCGTTCCTGCCGTCATTTGCGAGAGCAAGCTCGTTACAACTTGTCCAAAAATACTCTTAGGTCGGTGTCGGCGAGATCCTCTTTCGTCATCAGTCTTGCGATTCTCCAGTTCTCGTTTTTTCCCCATGCTGGATCCACATCCCTCAGTTTTTGGTAAGGGGCAAGGGCACGATACTTATCGCTATTCTTGACAGTTCTGATAGCGCGCTCTGACAGATAGTTTTCTATGGCGCCACGCTCAAGAACGCAACATGGAATATTCAACTTAGAGCATAGGTCGGTAAAGCCTTGCCTGTCCGCGGCAAGCGGCTCTCCGGCTTGACTACGCTCGCTGTCAATGAGAGCGTACACGCGCTGAGAGATTCGGCTAATTTCCGAAAGCTGGGCTTCGCACGCTCCATTAATCATGGAGCTTCCGCCGAGCTGTAATAGCACGATTTGGTGCTCCTTTTGATAAAGACGAAGAAGTTGCTGAATGCAGGTCACGTCCGTTGGACCTTCGACCAAGAGGATGGTTTCGAATCCGAGATCTTGATACGCGTTGAAGCCAAGCTCTCCCAAGAACTCCGCCAGTGCCGGCGTTCCGGCAAAGTCCCGGACTTCCCGGCCCTCAGACCCGACGCGTCGTACTGAATAGACCCTGTCCGAGACAGCCCGAGCAAGTCCCAAATTGTGTGTAGCGAACAGCACCCCGTGCTCTGCATAAGACGCAAGCGTCGTCAGAAAGTCAATTTGCAGGGAGGGATGCAGATTCAGCTCAGGTTCGTCGATGAGGATATAGCTTGGCTTCCTGATTGCCGAATTGAGTAACACGAGGATGAATTGGATTAAGCCAGACCCGATTCACTTTGCTCCTTTTGGTAGCCGGTTTTTAAGCGTCGCCAGTTCATTATGAATGGCTGCCCGATTTGGATGTCGTAGTAATCGCCACTGCCGCCAACGTTGACAGCATTCCGAAATGGGCCCAGATATAACATTCTAGTGAGAATAGAGAAGAGATCTGCAGCAGGCTTGAGCGCAACAAGAGGTACGGGAGATGGCGATACCGCTCTCGACACTAACACGTCGTTCCCCTCATTGCGGATGGAAACATTCGTCACGTTGACTGCTGCTGAGATTTGTAAAGATATTACGTAGTCCGTAAAAGAGTCGTAGCAGGCAAGATTTCCCGGAGTTATTGACCCCGACAAAGGCCTGTAGCCCGTTTTTTAAAGCAAAACGTATCGGGGCGTCAGAGAAGCACCGATAATTGCTGACCGTTACTTCGGCGTCCACTTAGTTAGAATAGGAGGCGAGCGGAGTAGTGTCAAAAGCGTAATGTGGTGGACCTATGCAGACATTGAATGTTGGTGCAGGTCGAACGGACCAAGAGTACGAAGCGGCTGAGGAGCAGCGACGCAGCGATCTACGTGCCGATAGCCGAAGCGATGCGAACTACTTCTTCTGGGCCGCAGGTCTAGCTGCGCTCGGCACCGGCCTGCTTCCGGTACGGCTGGACGTTCTGGTCAGCATCGGCACGGTTGACCTCTTGAGGTTCTACGGCGGGTCACTAGGTCCCCTTTATCCCCTCGCGGTGTTCGGCGTTGCAGCAACGTGGGTGTTTGCCTTGTTGGCGCTGGGATTTGCCGGACGCGGCGGCCATCGTTGGGCGTTTCTGGCCGGCATGGTTCTGTATGGGGCTGACATGATCGCCCTGATGGTCATGTTTTCGTTGTGGGCATTCGGGATCCATGCTTTCTTCGTTTTGAAGTGGTGCCAGGGACAAAAAGCCCTGAAAGATCTCAACGAGGCGGGCGTCTCGACTTCTTAAGGTGGCCGATTCATTTTACGTCCTGATTCTTAAAGCGCCAGGGAGCTGTCGCATGCAGGAGTGCTGCTTTCGTTCTTTCTGGCGGTCACGGAGTCCACGACAAGATAAGCCAGTACCCCGCCCGCGCAAACGGTCATCCCTCCGGCGTCTCCATACCTGAGCACCACGGCCAATGAGGCAAAGAACATTCCTGCCAACCAGAACGTGAAGGTGCTCCGCTCGCGTGGAGCATAGAGAGACTGAACAGCTATCATCAGCACAGGAACAAGCAGGACCACTTCGTCAAATGGCCATCCATAGGCAGCAGTAAGTACGGATAACGTCAATACGGCAGGAAGGCGATCACGCCACTGCCACTGCCCGCTATGTTTGTTCCAGTACCAGCCCAGCGCGAGTACTCCGGGCAACATTGGCGCCAACTGGAGCAAGTGACTGTGCGACGCGAACAAGGATCTCGCGAGCAATGATCTCGCGAACAACGATCTGAGGACTCCGCCAGCACCGGAGGAATATTCCCAAACATAGTCGCTTCGTATGAGGGCCATGTACTGCGAGAGCGCCGCCGGATCAACCAGCAGCGCGGCCGTCAACGCAATGCAGATGGTTACGCTTGCGCCAGCGATCACCCGCATTTCTCTCCGTTTAACGCTCCACAACAACAATGCCAGCCAGAGCAGATAGAACAGGTGTGGTTTGAACGTGGTCAAGGCCAGCGCGCTTCCTGCCATGAAAAGATGACCACGTCGCTCCAACCAGAGAAATCCAACTATTCCGAGGAGCAAAAGGGGGCCGATCTGGGCGACAGCGAGGCAGTGCCAAACTGGAAAAAACACGCCCGCAACGCATATTGAAATCCATCGGTGGTCATCATCACCGCCGTAGAGGCGCCACAGGATGAATACCTCAAAAACCAGCATTGCTATGCTCAAGCACAACCAAAGTAGCCTTGCGAGCGCGTATGAATGCATGAATCCCAGGGGCAGCAAAAAAGGGAGGAAGTGAGGCGGAGACATTACCATCAGCGGCTGTGCTTCACTCCAGCCCATCGCCTGCTGAAGTTTCATGAGCGCCTCAACCGAATAAGGGTCCTGGTGGCGCATGAATACGTGAGCAGCGGTCCAGTACTCTACGAAATCATGTAACGGGACGTAGCGAAAGGCGACGGCCGTTATGACGCCTGCCGCAGCTAACGCGAGTACGGTAACCGCCTTTTTTGCAATTCGCATTCTGACTCTGATGCGAAACCTGTCCGGTCCGGGGGCCGTGATAACCTGCACTTTAGAGCCCGCGAATCACAAGCTGCTGAATACTATCTACGGCAACGCAAGCTTAAGCATCCAAGCTGCTAGCATGAACCACTACGAGGAGCCCGTGATGTCGCGGGTATGGGAGAAGGCTCCAGTGGCGCGGTTCAGGACGGCCGAATTTCTGAGTAACAGACCAAGATGACAAATGTTGCCTCAAAAGCCTGGGACATCTTGCGCACAATGCCCCGCGGCGGGCCGGGGCTCTGCAACGTGGCAGTCACAAATGCCTGCAATGCGAGATGCGATTTTTGCAATTTCGCGAATGGGAAAGTCCCGCAAAAAAACCTGCGTTGGATTGACGCCGATCAGTTCGGGCGCGCACTGGACATTTTGTACCAACGCGACGTCCGATACATAAGCTTCTTTGGAGGTGAGACTCTTCTGCATCCCCGCCTTGCGGAGATGATTGCGGCGGCGGTGGCCAGAGGAATGGGGCCGGCGATCATTACCAACGGATGGTTGCTTCCCGACAAGCTCGATCAACTTGCCGCCGCCGGACTGAAGACCATCTACGTTTCCATTGATGCGCCAGGGATGGCCGAGCACGAGAAGAACCGCGACTTAAAAGGACTGGGCGCCCGTATTCGAGCCGCAATTGCCCGCATGCCGGCGCTGGGCATCACGCCCCTGGCGCAAGTGACCATGAGCCGCCTGATCGAAAATTACCGCGACCTGGTGCCGCTGCTGCGGGAGCTAGGTTTTGAGTCGGTCAGCTTCTCCTATCCTCAGCGAGCACGGTTAGGATCGTCTTCGCTCGCGTGGTCGGACAGTTCTCGCCTGGTCAATTTCGATGATGCCGAACTGATCGCGGCGTTCGACGGAGTTGAGGACTTGCGCAAAGTATTTCCGGTCAACAATCCGCGGGCTTCTGTCGCCGATATGAAGCGACACCTGAAGGGGGAGCCAGAACGATTTGTATGTTATGGCGGCTATAAGAGCTTCTACATGGATTGGAATTTCGATATGTGGCGCTGTGATGCGTGGAATGAACGCATTTGCTCTGTCTGGGATTTTGCCACAGCCACTCTGGTTCGCGACGGGTGCACAGCCTGCATCGCAGATTGCTATCGCGATTCGAGCGTCATGCTGCACTTCGCGGTCTCTCTCGGGGATGCGGTTGAACACCTACGAGAGGGCGAGGTATTGAGCGCCTTAAAGTGTTTGGCCAGCAGGGAGAATCTTAGTTCACTGGGGGCGGTGGCGGGGAATATTGGCGTCCTATCGCGCCTGGCGAAGTTGGGATAGGAAAGCGCTCAGTGGGATTGGTGGAAGCGTCTTATGAGATGGGCGATGACTTCCAGGAAGTGCTCGATATCTTACCGAGGCGTGCCTGCTCCTGCCCCGGACGATAACGCAGCGGGCGATCTTTGCAGCCAGTTCCAGGCCGAGCTAACGATTTCGGTTAAGGAGCGGCGGGCTTTCCACCCAAGCACTCTTTCTGCTTGCGTGGCATCGGCAACAAGCACAGGCGGATCTCCGGCGCGGCGTGACGCCAGCTGCCAGGGAACCTTTTGACCGGTCACCTCTTCAATAGTCGTCATGACTTCCTTCACCGAATGCCCGCGACCGGTACCAAGATTGAGCGATACACTTGACGCTCCATCCTCGTCGAGGTGCTGCAGTGCAAGCACGTGCGCTTCGGCAAGGTCGTTAACGTGGACATAGTCGCGGATGCAAGTACCGTCCGGAGTGGCATAGTCCGACCCAAAGACCTTCAGGGCTGGGCCGGTGCCGGCAGCCGCGGCGAGCGCTAAGGGAATCAGGTGGGTTTCAGGGTCGTGTAACTCGCCAATTTCGCCGCTATCATCTGCGCCCGCAGCATTGAAATAACGCAAGCTGGCAAAACGCAATCCGTAGGCCTGCCGGTAGGACTCCAAAGCCTGTTCAATAAAAAGTTTGGAGATGCCATAAGGATTGACCGGCTGGCGAGGCATATCTTCGGTGATGGGCATCTTCGCCGGAACGCCATACACCGCACAGCTGGATGAGAACACAAACTTCCTCACGCCGACCTCCGCAGCGGTGTTCAGTAAGCTGAGAGTTGCCTCTACATTGTTTTGAAAATACTTGCGTGGATTTTCGACCGATTCGCCCACATTGATGTAGCCGGCGAAGTGCATGATTGCTTCCGAGCGAGCCAACCCGGACACCAGTTTTTTGCGGTCGGCAATATCACCCACGATCAACTCAAAACCGTCTGCCAACAAATGGTGTCCGGTCGAAAGATTGTCATAGATGATTACTTCATGCCCCTGGCGGCGCAATGTTCGTGCGGCATGGCTCCCGATATAGCCGGCGCCACCTACAACCAGAACTGCCATTTCCGGGTCCTTCAGGCGCGCTCGCGCGCCGCTAAGCGCTGCTGGTAGAGGATGATGTCCCGCAGCGAAACAATGCCTTGCACGTTGTCACCATCGCAGATGGGCAGATGGCGAAAGCCGAATTCCTTCATCATGAAGAGGCAGTTGTCCACGGTCTCATCGGGGGGAACGGTCCGTGGATAGGCGGTCATTACCTCTGACACGCGTGTGCTGCCCGGTCCTCGACCGAGAGCTACTACTCGTGTCATGAGGTCGCGTTCGGAGAAAATGCCCAGAAGCTTGCCATCACGCAGCACCGGAACCGCGCCAATGTGGTGCTCGGTCATCAGACGGGCGGCGTCGAACACAGTAGTGTCCGGCCCGACGGTAAACGTCACTCGTTCTCGAATCACTTCGGAAATCTGTGCCATCTACAAACCCTCGGCGATAGACAATGTTAAACGCTTCTTCTGGCTGATAGATGTGACGCCCGCCAGAGTGACACAGAATTCTACGCCCCTTTATACGCACTCCCTACCTGGATATTCCTGAAGCGCGCAGGCGAGGCACCATGGCCGGTACCCATGGTCTGCATGGGTTGGCCCTTGCCGCAGTTAGGAGTGCCCCACAGTGTCCACTGGTCGCGCGAGCAGATCGCGTCCATGGAGTTCCAGAATTCAGTCGTAATGCCTGAATAGGACGGATTCTTCAGCATGCGTCCCAACTTACCTTTTTTGATCTCCCAGCCAATTTCCGTACCGAACTGGAAGTTGTAGCGTTTGTCATCAATAGACCAGGAACGATTCGTCTGGAAGTAAATGCCGTCGTCCGTGTCGGAGATGAGTTGCTCGAAGGTCAGCGGCTTCTCTCCTGGCAAAATGCTGACGTTGGTCATGCGAATGAGTGGAATGCGGTTCCAGCCTTCCGCCCGCATGGTGCCGTTGGAGCGATTCGCGCCAATGGTATGCGCCGTTTCCCGTGATGAGAGGTATCCGGTGAACAGTCCATTCGTGATCACCGGCGTGCACTGCGCCGGTACGCCCTCGTCATCATAGGCAAATGTTCCCAGGCCGGGTCCATGTTGCCGGGTGGCATCCGCGACAATGTTGACCAAATCACTGCCGTAACGCAGCTTGCGCAATTTTTCTATGGTCAAGAAAGACATGCCGGCGAAGTTTGCTTCCATTCCCAGAACCCGGTCTAACTCAATGGGATGGCCGACTGACTCGTGGATCTGCAGGCCGAGTTGGGATGAATCCAGAACGATAGTAAAAACGCCCTGCGGGCATTGCGGCGCTTTATGGAGGGCGACCGCCTCCTCGGCAATGCGCCGCGCGTTCTCTAACAGCTTGAGCTCTTCAATCAGCTCGTATCCTTTGTTCTGGTATTGTCCGCCGAAAGAGTTCGGGTAAGAGCGCTTCTGGATTTCTGTCCCCTCGAAAGAAAATGCTGCATAGCCAGCGCCGGTGGTGTATTTGGTCTCATGAATATTGGCGCCTTCGGAAGAGAAGAACCACTGCTCATAGCGGCGGAAATTCATGTTAGTTTCCGCAAGGGTAATACCCTGGACCGCGCGCAGCTCTTTATCGACATTGAGCAGCAGATCGAGGTTTTCCTCTATGGACTTGCTGAATGGATCAATCTTGATCGGAGTAGTCCATTCGTCCGTAATGGGTTTTTCGGGCGCGAGCCGCACATCCTCCTGCTTGACCATCGCCGATGAGCGGGCGATTTCTACTGCTTTGGCGGCAGTGCTCTCCACTCCGGCTCGGGTCAGGCTTTCTGTAGCGGCAAAGCCCCACGCGCCATTTGCAAGCACGCGAATCCCAAGCCCGAGGGAAGCTGAGTCGGATGCGTGTCCCACTTTGCCATTCTTGGTTGCCAGGCCGCGGTCACGTTCATCCACAATGCGCGCGTCTGCGTAGGAGACACCCTGCTGGTTGGTGGCGTTGAGCGCCCACTCGGAGATCTGCTTGATGTTCATATGAAGCCTTGATGATAAATCTTGCGGGCGGTTTCGTGTGGGAAAGACACTCAGGATTTTTAAGATGTCATTCCGAGGCGGAAATATCGTGCTGAGCTTCGCTCAGCTGCCCGGCCGAGGGCGGCTCGGCCTACGCAAGCCGAGGGCGATCATTCTTTTACTTCTTAGCGTTTGAGGGACTCACGTGGGCACAGGTGACGTCGCCTGTGCGGCCGAGCGCCAGCTCGGCAATCTGCGTCATGCTCACAAGAAGCCTTGATGATAAATCTTGCAGGGGATTCGGTGTGGAACAGCAACTCCGAGATTTAGCCTCGATCTACGTTCCCTCCGACCAGCTGGCCAAATACTCTTCCTGCTCCGGGGTGAGCCGATCAATCTTGATGCCCATGGACTCGAGCTTAAGCCGGGCCACACGCTTGTCGAGTTCTTCTGGAACCCCATAGACTTTCTTCTCGAGGTTTTTGTGGTTTTTTACCAGGAACTCCACGGAGAGTGCCTGGTCGGCAAAGCTCATATCCATGACGGCCGGCGGGTGACCTTCGGCCGACGCCAGATTGATAAGCCGTCCCTCTCCGAGCAGGTTAATCTTCCGTCCGTCCTTCATCGAGTATTCCTCGACAAACGGCCGGGTGGTGCGCTTGGAGGATGCCATCCGCTCCAACGCGGGAATGTCAATCTCCACATTGAAGTGTCCTGAATTCGCAACGATGGCGCCATCTTTCATCAACTCGAAGTGTTCTTGCCGGAGTACGCTCTTGTCTCCGGTGACGGTGACGAAGACATCGCCGATCTTTGCCGCTTCTGTCATTGCCATCACCCGGTGACCATCCATCACCGCTTCTAAAGCGCGAGTGGGATCAATCTCAGTGACGATTACGTCCGCGCCCATGCCGCGTGCCCGCGAAGCCAGGCCACGACCACACCAACCATATCCCGCAACTACGAACTTGCTGCCCGCCAGCAAAATGTTGGTGGCGCGAACTACGCCATCCACGGTGGACTGTCCGGTACCGTAGCGGTTGTCGAACAAGTGCTTAGTGGCGGCATCGTTGACCGCGATGATCGGATAACGCAGCACGCCTTCTTTGGCCATGGCGCGCAACCGAATCACACCTGTGGTGGTTTCTTCGGTTCCGCCAATCACGGTTTCCGCTACGTCGGGTCGCTTGGTGAGCGCAATCGTGACCAGGTCGGCGCCGTCGTCCATGGTGATTTGGGGTTTGTGGTCGAGGGCAGCGAGGATGTGTTGGTAGTAGGTCTCATTGTCCTCACCCTTAATCGCGAACACCGGAATCCCGAAATCGCGGACCAGGCAGGCAGCCACATCGTCCTGGGTGGAAAGCGGATTTGAAGCGCAGAGCACCACATCAGCCCCGCCATCGCGCAAGCAGATCGCGAGGTTGGCGGTTTCTGCGGTCACGTGCAGGCAGGCCGAAATGCGGGTCCCTTTCAGGGGAGCATTCTTGATGAATTCCTTGCGG
This sequence comes from Terriglobales bacterium, assembly GCA_035651655.1. Taxonomy (NCBI): domain Bacteria; kingdom Pseudomonadati; phylum Acidobacteriota; class Terriglobia; order Terriglobales; species Terriglobales bacterium. The sequence goes on along the minus strand of DASRFG010000001.1, from coordinate 52,467 downwards.
ATGATCTGCAGGACCTTCATCGACTGGTTGGCCCAATCAATGCGTCTCCGTCCCAGATCGGCCAGATCAATGTTCTTTACATCGCAGCTGATTTGCGTGGGTGTGGTGGCCATACTCTCCTTAGTAGCGCGCGATATGAAATTGGAATGATCAGGATAAAACGGCAATCCCGAAAAGAGAAGGGGCGCGCCTGCGCCCCGCTCGCTTGCGGTGCAGAATCGGGCCTACTTCCTATGTCCAGCGTGGACTGGCTCATGCTTGTGGCCAATACCGGCATTCTCTGCCAGTTTTTCCGCCTTGTCGGTCCGTTCCCAGGTGAAGTCGGGATCGTTGCGACCAAAGTGGCCGAAGGATGCCGTCTTGCGGAAAATCGGACGCCGCAGCTTCAATGAATCAATGATGCCGCGCGGTGTCAGGTCGAAATTCGAACGCACCAGATCGGGAAATTTCTCTGCCGCAATCTTGCCGGTGCCGAAGGTATCCACATGAATGCTGACCGGTTCGGCCACGCCGATGGCATACGCGATCTGTACTTCGCAGCGGTCCGCCAGACCGGCAGCAACAATGTTTTTGGCAATGTAACGGCCCATGTAAGCGGCCGAACGATCTACCTTGGTCGGATCCTTGCCGCTAAAGCAGCCGCCACCGTGACGTCCCATGCCGCCGTAGGTATCAACAATGATCTTGCGCCCGGTCAGGCCGGTATCGCCCATGGGGCCGCCCACCACAAACCGTCCGGTGGGATTAATGTGGTACTTGGTGTCGGCGTCGAGCATGTGCGCAGGCAGGGCAGGCTGAATAATGTGCTTGAGCACTTCACTGCGGAGCTTGGCGTGATCTACCAGTTCGGAGTGTTGAGTGGAAACCACGACAGCATCAACTCGCACCGGCTTATGCTTCTCGTCATACTCCACGGTCACCTGAGACTTGCCGTCGGGCCGCAGCCAATCAAGTTCGCCGCTCTTGCGGGCTTCTGACAGGCGCTGCGTCAGCCGGTGCGCCAGCATGATTGGCGTCGGCATATATTGCTCATTCTCATTGCTGGCGTAGCCGAACATCATGCCCTGGTCGCCTGCGCCACCCGGATCGACTCCCTGTGCTATATCGGGAGACTGCTCGTGAATAGACGAGATCACGGAACAAGTCTGGGCGTCAAAGCCATAGGCCGCATCTGTATATCCAACTGAAGTCACTGTGCCGCGCACAATAGAGGGAAAATCTACATAGGCCTTGGTCGTGATTTCCCCGGCGATGAATGCCAAACCGGTGGTCAGCAGGGTTTCGCAAGCTACTCGGCTGTGGGGGTCTTCGCTAAGGCAGGCATCCACAATGGCATCCGAAATCTGGTCGGCAATTTTGTCAGGATGGCCTTCCGTAACTGATTCCGAGGTAAATAAGTAACGATTCTTATTCAATGCAGACTCCTTCTCTTCCTTCTTCGCGGGGGAACCGCCAGGAGGCAGGACCACACTGGTCCCATCAGTTCAAGTCGTACAAAGGCTACCAGACGCCACTAGGGGAAGCAACGCCCGCCACATTGGACGGCAGGTTTTGCGGGTCAAGTTGACCATGCCGGACGTTACTAAGGTGTGCCACGTTATTGTTGTAAAAAGGGTTCCACGTGATCAATACCATTGCCGCTGCGGGAAAACGCCGCCTATAATACCCGCACCCCCGTCTGCACAATTGAGGACATCAGTTTCACCATGACCGAGGCCACTGGGACCGAGAAAAAGCGGCAGATTCAGGAACTGAGTATTTTCCACGATGTAGCCAAGGCCCTGACTTCGTCCCTCGACCTTGATTCCATCCTGCAGACCATCATGGAAAAAATGGCGGAGTATTTCCGCCCAGACACCTGGTCACTGCTCATGGTGGACGAAGAACGCGACGAGCTTTACTTTGCGATCGCGGTAGGCGACGCCGCCGAGTCTTTGAAGAGCGTTCGGTTGAAGGTGGGGGAGGGAATTGCCGGATGGGTGGCCCGTCATGGCGAGCATGTAATTGTTCCCGATGTCTACACCGATGCTCGCTTTGCCAAGCGCATTGATCAGAGCACCAAGTGGGAAACGCGCACCATCATTGCCGTGCCGCTGCGGTCCAAGCACCGCGTCTTAGGTGTGATTCAGCTGGTCAATGTGGATATGAACGGCTTCGGTGACGGCGAGCTCTTCTTTTTACAGACGGTTTGTGACTACGCGGCCATTGCCATTGAAAATGCCAAGTCGGTGGAAAAAATCCAAGAGCTTACCATCACCGACGATTGCACTGGACTGTTCAATGCGCGGCACCTCTACAAGATGCTGGAGAGCGAGGTTTACCGCTCCTCCCGATTCGGGCACGAGTTTACGGTGATGTTCATTGATCTCGATCACTTCAAACAGGTCAATGACACACACGGCCACTTGATTGGCAGCAAATTGCTGGGTGAGATTGGATTCGCGATTAAGGCCCACCTGCGGCTGATTGATTCGGCGTTTCGCTATGGTGGCGATGAATTTGTAATCCTGCTGCCACAAACCAGCAAAGACTCCGCCCTTGTGGTCGCCAAGCGTATCCTCGACCTTTTCCGCGGGAGTGCGTTTTGCCACGAGGAAGGCCTCGATCTGAATATCCGCGCCAGCATCGGATTGGCAACTTATCCCGCCGATGCGCAGAGCGCGCATGACATCATCCGCCAGGCCGACGAGATGATGTATGCCGTAAAGAACAGCACTCGCGACAACATCAGCGTTGCTCAGCGCGGCCTGTTGAAGTAGTCCCGTCTCTTCCCGGAAGATTACTGCTTGCGCGGTTCGAGGGTCGGCTCTTTATCCGCAGGTTTATTGGCCGGGGCTTCCGGTTTCCATGCGCTGGGATTGGCGGGGGCCGCTGGGTTCACTCCAAAATCCCATAAATAGAGGTTCATATCTTTGTCGGTCAGCATCTCCACCAGGGCATATTCACCTGGTTGAAGGTCGGCAGCGGGCGTGACTTTCACCCAGCCACTGCTCATGGCCTCAGCGTTGGCGGGCACCACCTTTTCCTTTTCCCTGACTTTTCCGTAAATCTTCACCGTGAGCGTGCCCACCACCCGCTTGTCTTTCTTGCTTTCCAATTGAATCAATCGGAAGCGTTGAGTGGGGGTTGATGGCGGCTGGTCTGCCTTCTTCTGCTTCGCTTTACTACTCTGGCCTTCGGAGCTCCTCGCTGGAGGCGACTGCCCGGGCTCTGTCTGGCCGGTTGTACCCGGCAGCTCCTCACCGGTATTCACGAAGATGGTTGGCCTCACGGCGTGTGCTTGCACCGGAGCGTGCCCGCCTTTGAGCTCAATGGTCTGTTTGCTGGCATTGATCGGGATGGGATTAATGACGGAGCGAAGAATATTGCCTTTGGTGTCGCGATTCAGCTCTCCACCATTCTGCTGCACCTCGACGAGTTGCTGCTGGCCCTGAAATGAATCCAGCAGAAATACGCCCTCGAAAGGCAGGCGCAATCCTGGCGCGATAATGGGCGCAGCCGCGTCGGCGGCCGCCCGGTCCGCTTGCTCTTCCTTGTCCAGTTCTTTTGCCTCAGGTGGAAGGGTGCCGCTGCCGCGACCCTTCTCGTATTTTTCCGTCGCCGGCCAATCCACCAGTGAGTTGGGAACTTCCTCCCACTCGTTCCGCTCAGCGCTCAGGTAGCGGACACGGTCTCCCCGGACCTGCCACTTAACTACGGACTGGTAAGAACCATCTTTGAGGATCAGGCGTTTGGCGAGCTGCTGGGCTTGTGCCATGGGTGGCCCAAAAAGACCTACCGCCAGCAAACAGGAAAAGGCGGTACCAATCGCTTTGAGGACAAGGCTCCGCATACTTCGTCTATTTCCTCTGATTTCGGGGCTTCTGCTCTACTTAGATGCTGCTATTTAACCAGCTGAAGATCCGCGGCCCTTCGTATCTTTCATGCTGGGACATTACGGGCTTCAACTCTCCTCTGGAATCCACCATCCTTTTAGGGCATAATTGATCGTGCACCCAGCCTGCACAAAATCCAAACAATTAAAACTTACGAGGCGGCGATGTCGGCAAAGTATATCTTCGTGACCGGCGGGGTGGTGTCCTCTTTAGGTAAGGGACTTGCGGCAGCGTCTCTTGGGTGTCTTCTGGAGAGTCGCGGGCTGAAGGTGACCCTTCAAAAGTTCGACCCTTATCTCAACGTTGACCCAGGCACCATGTCGCCGTTTCAACACGGCGAAGTCTTCGTTACCGACGATGGCGCTGAAACCGACCTCGACCTCGGGCACTACGAGCGCTTCACGCACGCCCGCCTCACTCGCGACAATAACTGGACCACCGGCCGTATCTACGAGCAGATCATCGCGAAAGAACGCCGGGGCGACTACCTGGGCAAGACCGTCCAGGTAATTCCCCACGTCACCAACGAAATTAAAGCCGCGATGAAGAAGGTCTCGCAGGATGTAGATGTTGCCATCATTGAGATTGGCGGCACCGTTGGCGATATCGAGTCCCTGCCGTTCATTGAAGCCATTCGCCAGATGCGCCAGGAACTGGGACGCGAGAACACGCTATTTGTCCACACGACCCTTGTTCCCTACATTGCCGCTGCGGGCGAGCTTAAGACCAAGCCGACACAGCACTCCGTCAAAGAGCTGCTCAGCGTTGGGATTCAGCCCGATATCCTGCTCTGCCGCACCGATCGCTTCCTCTCTCACGACATCAAGTCCAAAATCGCGCTCTTCTGCAACGTGGAAGAAGAGGCGGTAATCACGGCGAAAGACGTTGCCTCTATTTACGAGGTGCCCATCGTTTTTGCCCGCGAGGAAGTCGATACCCTGGCGCTGAAATATCTTCATTTGAAAGCTAAAGATCGCGATCTCCGCAATTGGGAGGAGCTAATCCACCGGGTTTACAACCCTAAGGATGAGGTCACGATCGGCATTGTCGGCAAGTACGTCGATTATGAGGACTCCTATAAGTCCCTAAAAGAAGCGCTTGTACATGGCGCCCTGGCCCACAACCTCAAGCTGAACGTGAATTGGGTGGAGGCAGAGGGACTGGAATCGAAAGATGCTGATCTCGACGCTCAGCTCGAGGGCTATGACGGAATCCTGGTTCCCGGCGGCTTCGGAAAACGCGGCATAGCGGGAATGCTGGTTGCAATCCGCTATGCACGGGAGAAGAAGGTTCCGTATTTTGGCATCTGCCTGGGCATGCAGACCGCGTGCATTGAGTTCGCGCGCAACGTTTGCGGACTGGAAGAGGCGAATTCCACGGAGTTCGATCAGGCTACGCCCCATCGCGTCATCTACAAGTTGCGCGAGTTGCGCGGCGTTGAAGAACTGGGTGGCACTATGCGCCTGGGCGCCTGGCCTTGCAAGATCGAGCCGGGTACACTGGCGCACAAGACCTACGGTCAGCTCGAGATCAGCGAGCGCCATCGCCACCGCTACGAGTTCAACCGCGAATATGAGGACCCGCTGACCGCCGGTGGGCTGCGAATTTCTGGCGCCACGCCCGACGGAACTTATGTAGAAATCATCGAACTTCCGGGCCATCCCTATTTCATTGGGTGCCAGTTCCACCCGGAGTTCAAGTCAAAGCCACTCGAGCCGCACCCATTATTCAAAGCGTTCGTAGGCGCCGCTCACCAGCACGGGCTTGAGCGCCGCGCCCGCAAAGAAGCGGCGGAGTTGGAGATGTTTCATCGCCCCGAAAAGGTCGGCAGACGGTAGAATTCACCACCAAGGACAGGGCGCGTTCGTGATCCTTCGTGTCCTTTGTGGTGAGATTTGAAGTCGAACTTCCAAGTCGGCAGCGTGCATATCGGCGGCGGGCGTCTTTTCCTGATCGCCGGCCCTTGCGTCATCGAGAGCGAAGATCACGCACTGCGAATGGCGGAATCGATTGCGGGCGTCGCACGCGCCCTGCGCCTGCCCTACATCTTTAAGGCGTCTTACGATAAAGCCAATCGCACGTCGCTTAAGAGCTACCGGGGTCCGGGAGTAGGCGAGGGGCTTCGCGTCCTTAAGAAAGTTGCGCGGACGGTTCATGTGCCAATTTTGACCGACGTGCACGAGCCTGCGGACGTGCAGCGTGTGGCCGAAGTGGCGGACGTTCTACAGATTCCTGCATTTCTCAGCCGCCAGACCGATCTCATCGTCGCCTCTGCCAAAAGCGGACGCGCCGTCAACATTAAGAAGGGCCAATTCATGTCGCCCTGGGACATGCGGCATGCAGTTGAAAAATGCCGCGCCGCCGGCAATGACCAGGTCTTCGTCACCGAGCGTGGCGCTTCTTTCGGCTACACCAATCTGGTGGTGGATATGCGCTCGCTGCCCATCATGCGGCAGTTCGCGCCGGTGGTGTTCGACGCCACGCACTCCGTCCAACTACCCTCGGCAAACAACACTAACAACGGCGCCGTGAGCGGCGGCCAGCCCGAGTTCATACCCGTGCTCGCCCGAGCGGCGGTGGCTGCGGGGGTGGACGGAATTTTTCTTGAGGTACACGACAATCCAGCCAAAGCCAAATCCGATGGCCCAAATGCCTTGGCGCTACAAAACCTTCGCGAAGTTCTGGCCGGGATTCTGGCGGTGCAGAAGGCCGTGGCGGGGAAATAGCGCGCATCGGCCGTCGGCCGGATAGCCGCGCCAGCCGCGGAGCAGCGGCACGTCTGTCATTCCGCTGTGAGGATACTCTACGTTAATCGCATTTGAAGACGACCAATAAGAATTCCTGCTAAGCCCGCTCGGAATGACTTTGGATGATTAATACGGTTTAGATCACTCCACAGACCTAGCTGCGGAGCAGCGGCACAGTCCATTTCCGCAGCTATAGAGCCGCCCGCAGAAAGACTACAACCTAGCTGCGGAGCAGCGGCACGGTCCATGTCTCCGGACCTACAGGGAGGTTCGAAGGAATTGCGCTCCAGCCGCGGAGCAGCGGCACAGTCCATTTTCGCAGCTATAGAGCCGCTCGCAGAAAGACTACAACCCAGCTGCGGAGCAGCGGCACGATCCATTTCCGCAGCTATAGCGCCGCTCGTAGAAAGACCACAACCCAGCTGCGGAGCAGCGGTACAGCTTTTAGCCCAGCGCGTAAGCGCTGGGTAAGGTCGACAACAATGCAAGCCCCGGAGGGCCGACATTCCTGCTTAAGGGCGTGAGCCCGGCGCTATCCAAAGACGTATTTTGAGTCGAATTCGATTCCATTCCGTACCAGGAACCCGCAGAATTCCTCTTCGAAGCTTTTCTTGGCGTGGTGCACGGCTTGGTTCTCAATGTACTTGGTCACATTTGCAAGGTTCGAAACGCTCACGCTGAATGCGGCATATCCCTCCTGCCAGGCGAATAGATGCCCATTCTCGTTCATCCATTTCGAGGAATTCGCCTTAATCGCACGCATTGCGTGTGCGAGCGAAAGCTTGGGTGGCAGCCCGATCAAGATGTGCATGTGATCTTCAGTTCCGCCGATGGCAAGCATGTGGATGCCATATTCACGCGCAATCCCGCCCATGTAGGCCCAAAGGTCGGGCCGGATTGGAGCCAGCAGTTTCCGATGGCGTTCACGGGTGGAGAAGATGAGATGAACGTAGTTGCGGGCGTAAGTGTGGGACATATTTTGATAGCGTGGGCGGATCGGTAAGGCATTGCAGTGGCGCAGGTCACGTCGAATTGTGACCGGGCGCGGGCCGCCGGGCTGACGCCCTTAAGCAGGAATGTCGGCCCTCCGGGGCTTGCATTGTTGGCGACTCCTACCCAGCGCTTACGCGCTGGGCTAAAAGCTGTGCCGCTGCTCCGCAGCTGGGTTGTAGCCTTTCTGCGAGCGGCTCTACAGCTGCGGAAAGGATTGTGCCGCTGCTCCGCTTTGGATACGGTCGTTTAGCGCCGGGCTCACGCCCTTAAGCAGGAATGTCGGCCCTCCGGGGCTTGCATTGTTGGCGACCTTACCCAGCGCTTACGCGCGGGGCTAACGGCTGTGCCGCTGCTCCGCAGCTGGGTTGTAGTCTTTCTACGAGCGGCGCTATAGCTGCGGAATGGATTGTGCCGCTGCTCCGCAGCTGGGTTGTGGTCTTTCTACGAGCGGCGCTACAGCTGCGGAATGGATTGTGCCGCTGCTCCGCAGCTGGGATTGTGGTGAAATCCGCAATCTTTGCTAACATCCTTCTTCTCGCATGAAGACCAGGATGAAATCCACTGGCGAAAGCGTGGTCCGCATCGAGGCGGAGGCGTTGCGGGCCCTGGCGGACCGTCTGGCTGGCGACATGTCAGATGCTTTCAACCGCGCAGTCGAGCTACTTTTCTGCTGTGCGGGACGGGTTGTGGTCACCGGCCTTGGCAAGAGTGGTCTGATTGCGCGGAAGCTCGCGGCGACGCTCAGTTCCACTGGCACTCCGGCGCTTTTTCTTCATCCCGCGGAAGCGCTACATGGTGATCTGGGCATGCTGGTGCGCGGAGACGTCGTGATCGCGCTCTCCTCCAGTGGTGAAACCGAAGAAATCCTGCAATTGCTGGCTACCATGAAGCGGCTGCAAATTCCACTGATCAGCCTGACCGGCGACCGTTTGGGCGCGGCGGGCACTCACGCTCGCGAGAAGGCTAAGCGTTCCACCCTCGCGGCGGCTGCCGATGTTGCGCTTGATTGCTCGGTCGATCAGGAAGCCTGCTCGCTAGGTCTGGCGCCTACTGCCTCTACTACGACAATGATGGCGCTCGGAGATGCGTTGGCGATGGCTCTCGCTGAGCGACGCGGCTTCAAAGAAGAAGATTTCGCCAACCTGCATCCTGGCGGAAAGCTGGGAAAACGTCTGGCGCGGGTAGAAACCCTCATGCACACCGGCGATGCGATTCCCAAGGTAGCTCCGAGCACCCGGATGCCGGACGTCATTTATGAAATGTCACGCAAGAAGCTGGGGGTCACGGCGGTGACCCAGGGCGATCGCCTCCTCGGGGTTATTAGCGACGGCGACCTGCGACGATTGCTCGAGCGTCGCGGCAAGGACGTGCTTGACCTCGCCGCGGCGGAGTGCATGACCCGCAATCCCAAAGTGATTTCGCCCGACGAGTTCGCCACCGCCGCTCTCGCCATTATGGAGGAGAAAAAGATCACGTCTCTGCCCGTAGTCAACGGCAAGGGTCAATTACAGGGCATCATCCACTTGCACGACCTCTGGGAAACGCAGCTGCTGTAAGCGTCTGTCACGAGCCGACCCGCACAGCTTCCACTCGGCGCTATAGATGCGTTACTGAATCAATGCCTAATTGAATCAATCTCTCAATTACAATATCTGTTCGCAATTTAAAGGACGCTATGCACCGCTGGTCCCAGCTCTTCATCCCCACCCTGCGCGAGGCGCCTGCCGACGCGGAGGTCGCGAGCCACAAGTATCTGTTGCGGGCAGGGTACATTCGCCAACTCGCCGCGGGGATCTACTCGTATCTTTTTCTTGGCCATCGCTCCATGCTGAAGATCATGAACATTGTCCGGCAGGAGATGGACAGGATCGGTCAGGAGTTTTATTTGCCTGCGCTGCATCCGCGGGAGGTTTGGGAAGCCAGCGGCCGCTGGTCGGCCATGGGCGACAATCTGTTCCGGCTGAAGGACAGAAAGGGCGCCGAGCTCTGCCTGGGTATGACCGAGGAAGAGGTCATGACTGAAATTGCGCGCAAGGAGCTGCGCAGCTACAAGCAGCTGCCGCAAATCTGGTACCAGATTGCATCCAAGTTTCGCGACGAGCCCCGGCCCCGCTCTGGCCTGCTGCGCATTCGGCAGTTCATCATGAAGGATGCTTACTCTTTCGACCTGGATGCCGCCGGGCTGGATGTTTCATACCAGAAACATTACGACACTTACCGTCGCATTTTCGACCGCTGCGGCCTCAGGTACGTCGTCGTCGAGGCGCATTCCGGCGCCATGGGCGGATCGCAGTCGCATGAGTTCACCGTGTACAGCGATGCCGGCGAGGATGTAATCGCGAGCTGCCCCAAGTGTGGATATGCGGCCAACCTGGAGAAGGCGGCGTCGCGGTTGGATTCTGTCGAGGAGTTGCAGCCAGCCGGCAATGGCAAGCCTCAGGAAGTCCACACGCCGGGCATGAAAACTATCGAGGATGTCGCCAAGTTCCTGGGCGTCTCCCCCAAGAACAAGATCAAGACTCTGGCGTTGATGGCCGTGGAAGGTAGCGATGCGAAAACTCAGAAGCACCGGCCTGTGGTGGTTCTGCTGCGCGGGGACCATTCGTTAAACGAGGCTAAACTCACCACCGCGCTGGCCGGACGCGAATTTCGGCCAATGCAGCCCCAGGAAATTGAACAGCTGTTTCGGTCGCCTGCAGGCTTCCTCGGGCCTATTGGGCTAAAAGATGTCGCCGCTCGCTCCAACGGGAATTTCGGCCCCGGAACCATTATTCTGGCCGATACTGCTCTGCAAGGCCGCAAAAATCTCATCGTGGGAGCGAACAAAGAAGACTATCATCTCAAGAATGTGACGCCGGATCGCGACTTCACGCCTACAGAATATGTGGACTTGCGCACCGTTGCTGAAGGTGAGCCTTGCCCCAACTGCGGCAGCCCATTGAAAGTCGCGAAGGCAATCGAGATCGGCCACATCTTCAAGCTGGGTTACAAATATTCGGAGTCGATGGGGGCCCGCGTTCTCGACCAAAACGGCAAGGAAATCACGCCGATTATGGGCAGCTATGGCATCGGCATCGAGCGTATCCTCACGGCGGCCATCGAGCAAAACAATGACGAGAATGGCTTCTGGCTACCAATTTCGATAGCGCCTTTCGAAATCGTGGTCACGCCTACCAACGTCACCGATACCAAGCTACAGTCCACCGCCGAAGAGATTACCCGTCAGCTCGAGGCCGCCGGATTCGACGTTCTCCTGGATGACCGGGATGAGCGGCCGGGAGTTAAGTTTAAGGACGCTGACCTAGTGGGCATACCCTTTCGGGTAACTGTGGGCAAGAAGGTTACCGAAGGCATTGTGGAGGTCGTCCAACGCTCGACACGTCAAATCCGGAATGTTAATATCCGCGATATAAACAGCCATTTTCAAGACTTGCTCCGGCCCGGGCACTGATTGCGAGTGCCTCCCCTCCGCCGCCGAAGCTGGAGCTCTGAATGAAGTTACTACAACTGCTTGCTGGGCTGGGGCTAATCGTTGTGGCAGTGTACCTGGGCTTCGAGCTCATACCGCCCTACTTTGCCAATTACCGGTTTCAGGATGCCATAGACAACGAAGCCCTGTTTGACTCTTACAGTTCCAAGTCCGAGGCTGATGTCCGCAAAGTGGTGCTGAAAAAGGCACAGGACCTAGAGATTCCCATCACCGAAGAGCAAATCAAAGTGCAACGACTGGGCAACAATGGTCTGGCCATAGCGGTTGATTACACCGTCCACATTGACCTGCCCAGCTATCCAGTGGACATCGCTTTTCATCCTGGATCCAAAAACCGGCCGCCGTTTTAGCGCCGTTGACCCGCACCTCTCTGGTCAGCAGCGTGGGTCTACGTCTACACCGACCTATGATTTAGAATTGGGCTTGGCTTTTCCTTGGAAACGACCCGCCTGGCAAATCAATACCTCTGGGCGTGATCGGCGAAAAGCTTCTCAGCTCTGGATAACTGAATAGCCGCGAGACGTCGTCTTATTTGATTAGCTACTCCGCCTTCTTACAGTGAGCCTCAGGATAAGAATCCCGAAACGCATCACCCGCGGGCCCAGCACCTATCGCGATGCTGTAGTTCGCACCGTGGTGGCCGTTATTATTATCAGCGTAACCGTCCTTCTTGCAGTATTTGCCTACTATTACGTCCGCTTTGAGCGCATCGTAGACCGCCGTATGCGGGGCCCGATCTTTGCCAGCGCGGCCAAGATCTACGCGTTGCCAAAGACAGTTACTCTAGGCGAACCCATTGAGCCGAAAGAGATCGCCGCCGCTCTTCGGCATGCCGGGTATAGCGAGAAGGGTCGTGGTGGCGACTCCCCGATTGGCACTTTCCAAATCTCGAAAGATGGGATCCTGATCGCTCCCGGACCGGAGTCGTACCACGCTCCGGGTGAGGCCGCGATTCACGTGCAGGATGGCAAGGTTGACCGGATTGCCGCTGCCAGCAATCCCAACCTGGCAGCCTACGAACTGGAACCTCAACTGGTCACTGCCCTTTTCGATGCCCAGGAGCGCTCAAAACGCCAGCTGGTGAAGTACGAGGACATCCCTAAGACGATGGTTGAGGCAGTTCTGGCCATTGAGGACCGGCGCTTCTTTCAGCATGGCGGAGTCAATTACCTCCGCTTGCTTGAGGCAGCGTGGATTGACCTGCGACAGGGCCGTCATGAGCAAGGCGGCTCTACCATCACCATGCAGGTCTCGCGTGGCTTCTTTTTAAGCCCGCAAAAGACCATCAAACGTAAGCTGGAAGAGATGCTCATCTCAATTGAACTGGAGCAGCGTTTCAGCAAGAAGCAAATATTCGAACTCTATGCCAACCAGGTCTACATGGGGCAGCGTGGCTCGTTCACCATCAGCGGGTTTGCCGAAGCGGCGCGGTCCTATTTCAATAAAGATCTGCAGAGCGTTAGCCTTTCAGAAGCGGCCCTTCTGGCGGGACTGATTCAACATCCGAATTACCTCTCCCCTTACCGCCACCCGGAGCGGGCCCTGGAGCGCCGGAATTTGGTACTCGACTCAATGGTCGAGACTCGCGCCATCAGCCGCCCCGACGCGGAAAAGGCCAAGGCCGCGGCTCTGAAGCTTGCTCCCCCTAATGTGGAAGCCAGTGACGCGCCGTATTTTGTGGACCTGATCAAAGACACGCTGGTGAATCGCTTCAAAGAGAACGAGCTAAACGAGCAGGCCATGCGGATCTATACCACCCTCGATCCTGACTTGCAGCGTGCGGCGGCACAGGCGGTGGACGATGGGTTGAAAGTGGTTGACGCGAAGATCACCAAGCTGCGCACTCGCCGGGTAAAGGTCGGAAAAGGCAAGAAAGCCAAGTACGAGACCAAGGTGCTTCCCGGGCCGCAGGCCCAGGTTGCGCTCGTGGCGATGGATCCACACAGCGGCAAAGTGCTGGCCCTGGTAGGGGGCCGCAACTACGGCACGAGTCAATTGAACCACGCCATCGCCAAGCGTCCTACGGGGTCGATTTTCAAGCCATTTGTTTACGCCGCCGCCGTTAATACGGCGCTCGCAGGCGGCAACGTGTTGACCCCGGTCTCGATGATTGACGATCAGCCGAGTACGTTCACCTACGGCGACCAGATCTATGAACCGAGAAATTACAAGGATGAATACCACGGTCAGGTGACGGCACGCTATGCGCTGGCCTTGTCCATGAACAATGCCACGGTGAAGCTCGCTGAAATGGTCGGATATGACAAAGTTGCCGACCTGGCTCGCGCCGCCGGCATCAACTCGGTCAAGGCTACCCCGGCGATGGCCTTGGGAGCGTACGACGCCACCCCACTCGATATGGCATCGGCATACACAATATTCGCCAATGGCGGCGTGAAGATCTCACCCACTCTGGTAACCACGGTCCGCAATTCGCAAGGGCAAGTTCTCGCCAATTTTCAGCCGGAACGCAAGCCGGTGTTGGATCCGCGCGTCTCCTACGTGATGACCAATTTGATGGAGGGTGTCCTGAACTTTGGCACCGCGTACGGGGTCCGCACGGCAGGATTCAAGGCTCCAGCGGCGGGGAAGACGGGAAGCTCCCACGATGGCTGGTTCGCAGGCTACACCTCAAATTTGTTATGTATCGTGTGGGTAGGATACGACGACTATAGCGACATACGCCTGAGTGGCGCCGATACTGCCGCGCCCATTTGGACGTCCTTTATGAAACGGGCCGTAGAGCTGCCCGAGTACCACGACACCGAACCTTTTCAGCAGCCTGCGGGCGTGGTTGACGTTCAGCTCGATAAGGTGACAAATGCCTTGGCCACCCCAACCTGCCAGGAAACCTACACCGCGGCATTTGTGGCTGGAACTGAGCCCAAGGAGACCTGCGACCAGGCGCTAGGTGACCATCGCGGAATCCTCTCCCGCATTCTGGGGATCGGCAATCACCCTCTGCCCCCAGCGCCGCCCGGAACGGTGTTGAAACCGGTGACCGCTCCCAAGCCGGGAACACCGGCTCCCATTGCCGGTGCTCCTGCGGGACAGCAGATTCCCGGTCAGCAAGCCCAACCCGGAGAAGACTCCAAAAAGAAAAAGGGTGTTTTGGGCAAGATTGTGGGTATCTTTAAGGAAGACAAGCCACCCGACCAGCCCCAGAGCCCGCCGCCCCAGTGACTGGTTGAGTTTGCAGCCGTCTAATATTTGGCTGCTTGGGAGGTGCGTATGCCGCGCGTTTTCCGCACGATTCTTCTGATCTCCTTCCTTTTACCGGCCTTGACGTTTTCTTTATCGGGTGCCGCTCATGCCCAGACAAGTGAGCAAATCCAGGTGGCGCCTCCGATGCGCCGTATTGAACCGCCTCCTGCCGATTGGAGCGCCGAGCGTTTGGAGGAACGAGGAGACCTCTTGCGCACGCGCAAGGCATTTCTCGATGCGCTCGACTACTACAGCGCCGCTCTTTCCAAAGATGCCAAGAGTGCCATTCTGCTAAACAAAATCGGCATCACCAACTTGCAACTGCAGCGGCTAAAGGACGCGGACAAGTATTTCCATCGTGCCATCAAATACGACAAGCAATATGCCGATGCTTACAACAATCTTGGGGTAATCGAGTATCTCCGAAAGAAATACGGTCGGGCGGTGAAGCGATACGAGTCGGCGCTGAAGCTGCGCCCCGAGTCAGCCTCGTTCTGTAGCAACCTTGGAGCGGCGTACTTCTCCGAGAAAGAATTCGAAAAAGCTATCGTGGCTTACAACCACGCGGTGCAGCTCGATCCTGACATCCTGGAGCGAACTTCCGCGTCTGGCGTCACCGCCCAGATGTCGTCTCCCGAAGACCGTGCGCATTACGACTACGTCGTGGCCAAAATGTACGCCAAGCTGGGAATTGCCGACCGTTCTTTGCAGTACTTGAGAAAGGCCATGGAAGAAGGCTACAAAGGAATCAACAACGTATTCAAAGACGCCGAATTCGCCGCCCTGAGGAAAGACCATCGTTTCACGGAGTTAATGGCCTCACGCCCTCCAGGAATTCCAGAGTAGTTGCTCCAGAAAATGAGCTGGAACGCAACTTTTGCTCAGTTTCCGGGTCTGGAAATGGAAAGGCTCCTGAAAACAGGAACAAGTGAGTAAGGAGAGATGACAACCCACCGGTTGCATCACCCGAGCACGCCCCAAGCAGCAATCGGTGGGTTTTATTATCGAGTCATCTATTTCACCGGGCTGCGTTCCTGGATGTACTCCCGCATCACCTCTTCCCATTTGGCTTGGGCTTTCAGGATGTACTCCACGGCATCTCTCGCTGCGCCTTGTCCGCCACGGTTCTCAGTAATGTAGTGGGCCACTTCCTTAACTTCAGCGCGGGCGTTGGCGACCGCGATGGCCAGACCGCAGTTGCGCATAATCGGCAGGTCAATTACGTCATCGCCCACGTAAGCTGCCTGCTCTGGCCGTAGTTTCTCCTTGCGGAGAATTTCTTCGAAGACCGTCAGCTTGTCTTGAATTCCTTGATGAACGTGGTCGAGCTTCAAATCCCGGGCGCGCAATGCGACGGTTTCTGAAACCCGTTTGGTGATGATGCCGCACTTAATTCCGCCCAAACGAGCCAGTGAGATCGCAGTTCCGTCGTGGGCGTGGAAACCTTTCGCTTCGATGGTGGTTTGGCTGATGATGCCGAAGCCACCCTCGCCACCATGTTTGCGGGAATGATCTTGCGCTGGCATCTGCGCTCCGGCTGGCGCCGGGAAGAGCCAAATCGTGCCGTCGGTAAGCACCCCGTCCACGTCGAATAGAACCAATTTGATCTTCTGGGCGCGCTCCGCAGACATGCGCGAATCATAGCAGAGGCAGTCAGCACTCAGGTGCCAGTCTGAAATTGCGAAATCGGTGTTCCAGGAGTGGCAAGTGGACGGAATATCAACGGGAAGATATGAAACGGGAAACTCGAAACTGCCACTCAGTAGAGCCGGAAGTTCACTTCCACATTGATCTGGACGGCCACCGGCTGGCCATCCTTACGAGCGGGATCGAATTTCCAGGTCCGGACCGCATCCATGGCTTTCTCGTCCAGCCCCATTCCAAGGGAACGCTGCACGCGAATGTCGTGCGGGCGTCCGTCCGGCCCAACTACCACCCAAAGCACTACCGTGCCTTGAAACTTCGCCTTGCGGGCTTCTTCGGAATATTCCGGGTCGGGCGCGAACAGGGCGCGTGGAGCGCTTACGCCCCCGCCCACACGATATGCGCCTCCACCAATACCAGCATCGTACCCAGGCCCGGCGCCAATGCCGTGGCCGCTGCCGACACCGCCGCCACTACCGCTTCCAATTCCTCCGCCAGCGCCGGTACCGCTGGAAGGGGGCGTCAGCACCGCAGTGAGCGGGTCTCCCAGCATATTTCCGGTCGGCAATTTTATTTGCGGTGGCACAACTATGCTGGCATCGGCCGTCAACTTCGGATTTTCATTGCGCACCACAACCGCGGGTGGAGTAATTTGTCGCTTGGCTGCCTTCGGAAGAGCACCCTTTGAAGCCTGAAGTTTGTCGCGATCGCCGCCGCCACCGCCGCCTCCGGTTTGGTTCTTGGAGGCGGGCAGTACGTAAGGGCTGAAATCTGTCACCACATCAATAACCTGTCTCTTAATTTCGTGGCGATGTGAGACCACGTAGTTGGCAACCAGCAGGATGATTGTTGCCGCCACGATGTGTCCGACGAACGAATACACAAACGTCACCGGCTTGGTGTCGTACATCCCGTAACCCTCGCCAAAAAGCGTGGGCAGAAGGATGGGCTCCGGTGCGGGCGACTGGATCGCCTCGGGCTTCTCAGGGGTTGTAGTTGGCGACATTTCTGCCCAATAAGTATAGGCCAGAATGGGCTTTTGAGATGTCAAATCCGCATCGCCAAAAGTGGGTACACCAAGGTACTTGCGGATGAGTGAGTTACTGGCTCTCGGCGCAGGTCGCGGGGATTTCGGTGTTCTGAGATAGGCCCAGGAACGGCTTTTTTATCGGAACATCGCGCCAAAGAACCCGCGCAGCTTGGCAAGGAACCCGCGCGACGATTTGGTTTTTGCCGGTTGAGGCTGCTGGTTGTAATTCGTCACCGAGGGCGGCTCTGCATCCGCATTCAGCAACTGGGTGGGAGGGCGTCCTCCCACCAGACGTAAATGCGCTACCACCGGCGCTGCCGGCAAGACGGGGTCGGTGGCACGAAAAACAAAGGGCGCGTCGACTTGCACGTGTGCTTCGCCTGTCTTGACGGGCGGCGGAGGACTCGTCACGGATGGAGTTGCCGTTGGCGACGCCACGGGAGAAGTGTTCACTGCAGGCGCTTGTGCCCGAGTCACCGGAACCATAATTGGCGGGCAGCCGCAACCCTGCGGCATGACTGAACTCACGTTTCGTAAACGGCCTGCCGTGAACACCACTTGATCGCTCGGATGTACCTGATAATTCCCATCGCCCATCAACTCGGAAACCATCAATGACGCGGTATTTCCTGTGAGCGACCGTACGCACGTGTTTCCGCGTTGGTCGGCGCTGATCGCGAAATCAAAACGCCCTGGTCCCGGCAGCAGGATGCGGAAGTCGGGGGTAAGAATCACGTCCGCTGCAGAACTCAGCGCGTAATGGGTTTCGATGGCCCCTGTATTGAGGCCTACCATCAGGTCGTGACCTGATGGCGTCACCGAGACCGCAGTCCCGGGGCAGATCCGCACTTCGCCTCCACGTGGCAAGCGTAGCACGGTCGTGTCGGCTCCGGCGGTGATGGACGATGCTCCTTGTAACGTCATGGTCGGAGTTGCAGCCTCCACCATCGCGACCGGCGCAGGAGGAGGAACTGCGCCCGCTTCCAGCACGGTTGTCGGCTGCTCCGGTTTTGCGGCCATCGGCCTTGGGCCCGCCTGGGGAGCAACCGGGGTGAGCTTTACCGACAGATTGTTTCCCTGAGATGAGACAGAATATTCGCGAAGTTTCTTGAGCTGCACAACCACGCGCGTCACCGGTGGTGTGTTTTGAAACTGGCTGGCCCGTATTTCAATGATGTCCTGCCGGTTTACGGTAATGCGCTTTTGCCCAGCCGAGAACAGCGCGTCCGGCAGATCAATAACTACGCGTGGCGGATTTTCCAGCTTTTGAACGATCGGCGTGATGGGCCGGCTGGCAAGAATCTGGATGGTGATGCCACCTGCCGCCGGCGCGATTATAACGTCGCGCACAGCAGCCGGTGTGTTGGACTGAGCGCCGAGACTGATGGACACTCCCGCCACTAAAGTGGCCAATAGACACCAGCGAAGAAATCCGGGAAAAACCATGGCTGGGCAGACACTACTCCGACTTGAAAACATATCATTGGTAAGTTGCTGCGAGAAGGGGCGGGGCCGGATCACGTGGTGCGCAGGCTGCAAACCCACTCAGCCCTCGTTCAAGAACTCGTACTCGTCAATCACTGCCGCCACGCTCAGTTGTCCGGTGCCATTACTCTCTTCCGTGCGCACCACTTTACCTTTACAGCGCACGCGGATATTTTCCGTCAAAGTAATTTCCGGCGGCAAAGTGAGCGTGAACTCAATCTCGGAGCCGCCTCCAATAGGCGCGTCCATCAAAAAGCAAATTCCGCGCGCGCTGACGTCGCGGGTGGTAGCGTCTTTTTCTACTGTTGCGCCGTCCTGGAACTTTACTGATATTGGCAGCCGTAAGGAGAACCGGCGAGTGGCACGCTTGTCCGGCTTGGGCTCATCCATGCTGCCTCCGAAGTGGTGCTTAGCATGTCTGCACTTGTGAATTGTGTCAAGCCCGCACTGGATGGTGGCCCTCCTGAGACAGCGGCAGGCCCCGAGTCATTTCCGCCGAGTTCACGTAAGTAGCTACATTAACAAGAAGTTACGAATCAAATTCTTGCCGTCGGAGGTCAGCACGCTCTCCGGGTGGAACTGCACTCCTTCTACTGGCAGCTGGCGATGGCGGAGGCCCATAATCACTCGCGGAGCGTCTTTATCGGATGTCCACGCCGTAACCTCCAATTCCGCGGGAAGACTGTCTTCCGCCACAATCAGTGAGTGATAGCGGGTGGCGGTGAGTGGCGAGTTTAATCCGCGGAAGATGGTGCGGCCATCATGTTCCACGGTGCTGGTCTTGCCGTGCATCACTTTCTTTGCGCGCACGACCTCCCCACCGAACGCCTCTCCGATCGCCTGATGTCCCAGACATACTCCCAGGATCGGCATCTGCCCCGCGAGCTTGCGGATGAGTTCTACGCTGATGCCCGCTTCCCGCGGCGTGCACGGCCCTGGCGAAAGCAGAATTCGCTCTGGTTTCAATTCTTCCACTTCGTTCACCGTAACCTGGTCGTTGCGCCGCACGTCAACGCGCGCCCCCAGCTCTCCCAGATATTGCACCAGGTTGTAGGTGAAGGAGTCGTAGTTGTCGAGCACGAAGACCATGGTTGTGATCCTGCGCGAGCGGCGATAAGTATTGGCAGCGAAAAGTCGGTTGACTAGCCTGCGGGCGCGGCCGCCGGAGGAGGCGCGCTTTCCCCGGCACCGCCGGTGTTTACCAGGTCTTTCAATTCCTTGCTGGGTTTGAAGAAGGGAATCTTCTTGGCCGGCACTTCTACACGATCGCCGGTTTTCGGATTGCGACCGACGCGCGGCTTTCTCTGGCGCGTGCGAAAGCTGCCAAAGCCGCGAATCTCAATCTTGTCGCCGACCCGCAAGGAGCGCACGATGCTGTCGAATATGGTTTCGACGATCACTTCACTGTCTTTCCGGGTCAGTTCCGCCAAACGCGAAACTTCATCGATCAGGTCGGCTTTCGTCATCTTGTTCCGCTCCCTTTATAGACGCCGGTCGCTGTCCCATCCCCCAAAATGCAGCCACCAGCGGCCCACGCATCCGCTCCACTTGAGTGTACCCCACGGGATATTCCTGAATACCAGTCCCCCAGAAATTTTCCCGGACATCACTTCCAAAGATAGTAAAAGCCGATGTGGGTTTCCATCAACTTGGCCCGGTCGGGAAGCCACTCTGAAACGTCCCCGAACAACAGATCCCAGAGCGTCTTCCGCTCTCTTTGTGGCCGCACCAGCACGGGCTCGCCGCTGATTCCCACCGACTTTGCCGTGTCATCAATCGCCGCCTGGAAGTCACCTAACTGGTCAACAAGTTTGAGCGTCAGCGCCTGCTGGCCGGTCCATACTCTGCCGTCAGCGATTGCTTTTACTTCGTCCACTTTCAAATGACGTCCATCCGAAACCGCTCTGATGAACTGGGAGTGCATGTCGTCAAGTAAACTCTGGAAGTAGGCACGCTCTTGCGGGGTCAGGTCGCGAGTGGGCGAACCTGCATCCTTCAGCGCGCCGGCTTTGAGGGTGACGTCCTTCAGCTTGGCCCAGCGCAGAAGGTCGCCATAATTGACCCACTCAGCAATTACGCCGATGCTGCCCACAATGCTGCCGTTGTTGGCGAAGATCTTATTGCAAGCCGAGGAAACGTAATAGCCACCGCTGGCACCGACGGTCTCTACAGAAGCGATCACCTTCTTTTTCTTGTCGCGCTCAATGCGCTGCACTTCGCGATAGATCTCTTCTGTGGCAGCCACCCCACCACCCGGCGTATTCACGTGCAGGATGATGGCTTTGATCGAACTGTCGTCGCCGAACTGCTTGAGCTGCCGGACTACGATTTCTGGGGTGACAATCACACCCTCCAGGTCCACCACCCCAATCTTGTCTCCGAAACCGCTAAAGGTGGTGGCCTGAGAAGTGCCACTGCGCATGGTCACGTACACCACGCCAAATACCGCCAAAACGAAGAGGAAAAAGGCGGCGCCGCCAATCACAATCCACAACCAGGTGCGCGAGCGCCGTGGAGGCTTCTGCTCGTATCCTCCCGGAACTGGCGAAGATTGATAGATAGGAGATTGGCTTGGTGGAGTCGCCGGCGGTGGAGCTTGCGGTGTTTGCGGAACGTCCCCCATAAGGAAGCCCGTAGTTTAACACTAAGTGCTGGCAAAAGAAGAGCATCGCCATCCGTGAGGTCGCGCCGATCCGTTCCTTATCCGATCACCGGCAACGCCCTTGGCACGACGCTGACCTCAATGGGCGTGCCCGAGACGAACTCGCCGTCAGCGTGGACTTCCAGAGGAACCTTGCTCTCAATCCGCGCCCGTTCAGTCTGGAAATATTCGATCTCGCGAAGCCGCAGATGATTGCCCCAATAAACGCGAGGAAACAGTTTCATGAGGCGGAGCTTGCTCGTTCCACGCACAAAACAAATGTCCAACCGGCCGTCTTCCATGCTGGCGTGGGGGGCAATGCGCATTCCGTGGCCGTATGCAGGCGCATTGGCGAAGGCCACCAGATAACCTAACTCCGAAACGCGCTCTACCAAAGCGGCGCCGTCTTCGGCGGATGACACAGTCATCTCTGCCGGAGCGAAGCTCAGCAACGACCATGCCAGACTCAAGGCATAACCGCCGGAGCCGCGCAACCAAGCCGGCAGAAGGCTCGCACGTCGTGCTGCCTGGGCGTCAATCCCTGCGCCTCCTGCGCAACAAAAGTACGTAAGCTTGTCATCTGCGCTGCGGATTTGACCCAAATCAACTCGCCGTACTCGCGCCTTATTTCCTTGAAATGCTGACCAGACTGCCAGCGCCTGCCGTGGACTGCCTATCCCGAGGGCGCGCGCAAAATCGTTCCCGCTGCCATGCGGCACAACCAGCACCGGTCGTTGCGCCTCGACCAGCACGGGCAGATGCCGGTGAACCGTGCCATCGCCCCCGAGTACCACCACCGCGTCGGCTTGTTTCAGTTCGTCAGTAAATTGGATTTCAGGTCCGCGGAATTGCGCGAGATCGCTTTTCTTTGCTCCCGGGCCGAGAATCGCCGACGCGCGTATCATGACCGCGCGCAGGGTACCAGATTTACGGGATCGCGGAGAGGTCCAGCTACGAAATTGAAACTCGCCGCATAGTGCGGCCGACTCGCAAGGTAAGCTCCGTGGGAACCTGCACGCGGAGAATTGGTTCGCTCTTGACCTCGCCATTCACGCGTACGGCCTTCTGCTTGATCTTGCGCAGGCCATCGCTGATGGAGTCGGCCAGTCCGGAGCGTGCCAAAAGCTTGTCCAACTTGATGGCGCCGGCATTCTCCGTACCGGCGGCAATATCTGAAAAATTGATTTTGACCTGCTCCACATGTTCCGGCACTTCGTCTTTCTGGAACTGCTTTGACCAATCCTCCGCTGCGCGCTTCGCCGCATCCGCCGAATGGAAATCGGCCACGATGCGGAACGCCAATTCCTGCTTCAACTTCATCGGATGCGCCTGGTTGGTTGCCACCTGCTGCCGCATCTTCGCAATCTCCGCGCTGGAGACGTCCGTCAGCAGCTCGTAATACCGCCACATCATGTCGTCAGAAATGGACATGATCTTTCCGTACATTTCTAGCGGCGGCTCCTTGATGCCAATAGCATTGCCCAACGACTTCGACATTTTCTGCACGCCATCCAAACCTTCCAGGATTGGCGTGGTCAGCACCACTTGGGAGGGCTGACCATAGGCACGCTGAATTTCCCGGCCCACCAGCAGATTGAATTTCTGATCGGTGCCGCCGAGTTCAACGTCGGCCTTGAGCGCTACCGAGTCGTACCCCTGGGCCAGCGCATAAAGCAGTTCGTGCATGGCTATGGGTTTTTCCTCTTGGAACCGTTTGTGAAAGTCTTCTCGTTCCAGCAACTGTGAAACCGTGTAATGCGAGGCCAGGCGCACGAAGTCTTCAGCGCGAAATTTATTAAACCACTCACTGTTGAAGCGCACCTCGGTTTTTTCTTCGTCGAGAATCCGGAAGACTTGCTTCTTGTAAGTCTCGGCGTTCTTGTCAATCTCCGCGCGACTCAGCGGGGGCCGGGTCGCCGAGCGGCCGGTGGGATCACCAATCATCCCGGTGAAGTCGCCGATCAGAAAGATCACCGTATGCCCGAGGTCCTGAAAATGTTTTAGCTTGCGCAGCAAGACAGTGTGACCCAAATGCAGGTCCGGGGCCGTCGGGTCGAAGCCCGCCTTGACGCGTAGCGGCTGCCCCATGGTCCGGGACTTCACCAATTTTTCTCGCAGCTCTGCCTCGCGGATGATCTCCGCCGCACCCTTCTTGATGTAAGTGAGCTGCTCGTCAATTTCAGGAAAGTTCTGGGGCATTATGAGGATAGGCGATCCACATTGATACAACCGCCAAACTCAGCATAACAAAACTAGCTTAACTTCCTGGCCTTTCGAGGACGGGCGCTCACTTCCCCAGAAACGGATAGTGGCTTGCCGCCCCCATAAAGAAGAGCAGGGGAAAGGTGAGCCAGAAGCTGATGCGCGAGACCAAAAAACCTTGGCGGGCCAACTTCTCCGCTTTTTGCGGAATGGGCGTACCGTTGGCCAGATTTTGCTCCGTCCAAAGAATCAGCTTTTTATTTACCCGCCACACAATTCCCCACACATTGAACATCAGCAACCAGCCGATTCCCCCGCCAATACCGATGGAGAGCATGCGGTTGCTCTCCCAGCCGTGATCATTTAACCGCAAATAAAGATAACTGGCGGATCCCACTACGATGATCATGAGCACGGCCAGCACCCAGCCATTGTTGAGTGGGCCTTTAACCGGCATCACCAGCGCATTCTGGACAGCGAATGCCGCCGTCCATATCAGGAAGAAACTCCACATTGCCTGCCCCGGCGAGGCTTGGGCGTTGTGGGCATCCGCGGTGACGATATTCATCCAATAGCCTATGCCCATCAGCACTGTTACCACAGAGCTCCAGCGGAACCACCACATTGAGCGTCTCATCAGGCGCGGGAGCACCAGGGCGCGAGTACTGGCGTCCAGTCCCTTTACGAAGTCAACGTTCACCAGGTTGAAAAAATAGAGCAGTCCAATCCAGGTGATTCCTGCCAAAAGGTGGATCCAACGCATGACCATCAGCACCGTGGCATTGGAACCGGGATAGGTCACCCCCGAGAGCACCTCTAAGTTCAGTAGTGGCATCGCGCCTCCGCGAAGATCAAAATTCGCATAACAGCCTACCTTAAATACCCCATCCCTGAAGTGCCCTGCCAGGACAGCCGTTCCGGCCTAAATTTAACGCCAACGGTTGAAAACTCTCTGCCGACGCCGTATCGTAACTTGAGGCTGCAAGAACGGCCTGGGCAGTGTTCCTGAATTCTTTTTTGATTGGCCTAATTTTTCGGCACCGGACGTTTCGAGTTCCAACAAGGAGATCGGCAGATGGAAAATAAGCCGGCGCAAAACATCCAGGATTCGTTTCTCAACACGGCCCGCAAGGACAAAATCCCCATCACCATTTACCTCCTCAGCGGGGTCAAGCTCGCGGGGCGCATTCGCTCCTTCGACAAGTATTCTGTGGTACTTGAAACCGGCAACCAGGAGCAGCTTATCTTCAAGCATGCCATCTCGACCGTTGTCATGGCCAAGTCCCATGCTGATGGGCGACTGGAAAGACCCGAGCGCGCCGCTGAAGCCAAGCCAGCTCACAACGCTCCCGTGGCGCCGGCGCTGAATAGCTCGGGAACAGAAGGATAGGTCGTTTCGGTTGCCTGCTTCGCGATCCAAGCCCGGATCCAGTCTTGCAAAGAAGTTCGCGGCTGCGCAGAAAGAGCAGAATTCCGGCGGACGTTCTGGCGCCACCGAACGGGCGTTTCTTGTGGGACTCGACTACACGCCGCGTCGTCGTGCCGGCGATGGTTCTCGGGAAAAGGTTGCCAACTCTCCCATTCCGCCACAAGCGAAACTGGCGCGCAGCGTAGTTTCGGGGGCTGCGCACTCAGCTCCGCCGTCTGAGTCGAGCGTGCCTCCTGCGAGTGTTCCCCGGTTCACAGCCGAAGAATCACTTGCGGAACTGCGGGAACTTGCCAGTAGTGCCGGGGCCACCGTCACGGGTGAATTCCTACAACATCGCCAGCAGCCCGATCCTGCCACCCTCATCGGCCGCGGGAAATTGCAGGAGGTTGCTGGCGCTGTCGCCTCCACGTCAGCTGACCTCGTCATCTTTGACCACGAGCTCACGCCATCGCAGCAGCGCAATATCGAGGATGAGGTTTCCACCCGTGTGGTAGATCGCACCCAACTCATCCTGGATATCTTTGCCCGCCATGCTCGCACTCGGGAAGGGCAGTTGCAGGTGGAGCTGGCCCAGCTCAAGTATTTGCTGCCGCGGTTGAGTGGACGCGGTGCTCAGATGTCGCAGTTGGGCGGCGGCATCGGGACACGCGGCCCGGGCGAGACCCAGCTGGAGACCGACCGCCGCAAAATCTATCGGCGTGTCCGCCATCTTGAGCAGCAAATCGAAAATGTCCGGCGTACGCGTGCACAGCAGCGGCAACGCCGCGAATCGGTTCCCGTAGCCACCGTCGCGCTGGTGGGATACACGAACGCCGGAAAATCAACGCTTTTCAACGCCCTCACCCAGGCCGGGGTGCTGGAATCGTCCAAGATGTTCGCCACGCTCGATCCCACCATCCGTCCGGTGATCCTGCCATCGCGCCGCAAGCTGCTGCTCTCAGACACTGTGGGATTCATTCGCAACCTGCCCACAACCCTGGTTTCCGCTTTTCGGGGCACGTTAGAGGAAGTACAGCGCGCTGAGCTGATTGTGCACGTCTCTGACGCCAGCAGCCTCACCGCCCCCGAGCAGGACGCACAGGTGGAACTGGTATTGCGGGAGCTGGGCGCCGAAGGCAAACCCCGCCTGCACGTAGTCAACAAGATAGATCTGCTGCCGGTTGGGGAGCGCGAGGCCCTGCGCGACGGCCCCAACATGGTCCACGTTTCTGCGCTAAAAGGAATTGGCCTGTCCAGCTTGTTGGACAGGATGGACCAACTCCTCGCCCATGACCCTATCAGCCGCGTCTTCCTGAAGGTGCCGCAGAGCGAAGGCAAGATATTATCTGCGCTGGAGGCGCGCTCCCGCATTCTTTCACGTCACTATCGCGATGGTTTGGTGGAACTGGAGGCGGATGCGCCAGAATCGCTGGTCAGAAAATTGAAGCAATTCGTGCGGCCTGACCACTAGTGTGTAGCTGCAAAAATTAAATGGGCCAGAGATCAAGAAGCGGTGACTTTCCTTGACCCCCAGCCCACTCGATCCTGAATTGGATCGGAGGTGATATCAATATGGTAAACCTGTCAAGGGGAAAGTCAAGTGTTGGAGGCAATATTTCCCACCCTCTTGGATAGACCTTAATCCCTCTCTGCTTGAGTCAAGTGCTCCCTGCTTACGTTGACACTTCCTTTCACACGATGATAATTTTTCAAGTTAAGTCCCTTCTTTGATTCGCAGGCTGTCTGGGCGGTAAACCTAACGAAATGGACGAAACGCTAAGGCAATTAGGCGGATTACTGCTCGGCGCGATACCGACGGTAATTTTGCTGCTCATCGTTTTAACGGCCTATCGTTTTCTGGTGCATCAGCCACTGCAGCGCGTGCTCAATGAGCGTCGTAGCCTTACCAAAGGCGCAATCGAGCGTGCTCGCGCCGATATTGCAGCCGCCGAAGCCAAAGCCGCAGAATACGAGCAACGGTTGCGGGAAGCCCGCTCTGCCGTATTCAAAGCGCAGGAAGCTCGGCGACAGCAGGCGCTGCAGGCGCACGTGGAGGCCATCGCCCAGGCCCGGTCGCGCGCTCAGGAGCAAGTGAAACAGGCCCGCGCTGCCTTGGAAAAGGAGAAAGAGTCCGTACAAACCAGCCTGCAAAGCGAGGCCGAACGTCTGGCGCGCGAAATAATAGCGGCAATCCTGCGTCCGGCTGCTACCGCGCCCAGCCCACTCGCCGGTGGCCGTTCATGACCGGGGGCCGGGGCCAACGCATAATTCGTCTTTCCTTCCTGCCGATTTTGTTGCTGACCTTGGTCCTGACCACTATTGCGATGGGGCAATCTTCTCCTGCGGAGCCGAAGTCAGGTGAGGCCGGTTCCGAGCAACAGCTCGCGGAGACCTCGCGAAAGGCCGCCGAAGCCGGGGACGAAAACGCTCAGTTCAAAGAGTCCGGATCGGTGCAGTGGTTGGCGCACCGCCTCGGGATCAGCGTGCATGCCGCCTACTGGCTGGCGTACGTCCTCAACTTCGTGATTATCGCCGTGCTGGTTGCCAAATTCTGGCGGTCGAGTGTTCCACAGATATTCCGCTCCCGCACTGCAAACATCCAGAAGGCGATTGAAGAAGCGCGTGCCGCCAGTGCGGAAGCCCAGAGCCGTCTGGCTGCCATCGAAGCGCGCCTCAGTCGTTTAGATGTCGAGATCGCTTCGATCCGCCAAGAAGCGGAACATGCCACCGCGCTGGAAGAACAGAAAATCCAGACCGCCGCCGCGGAGGAGACACGCAGGATTATCGCGGCCGCCGAGCAGGAGATCGCCGCTGCCGTCCGGCTCGCCCAGCACGATCTAAAAGTTTATGCGGCGGGCCTTGCCGTCTCGGTCGCACAAAAGCAGATTCGGGTAGATGCTCCGACCGACCAGGCGCTTGTCCGCAGTTTTGCCGATCAATTGGCGGACGATTCGAGTGCTGCCCGCAACGTTCGCAAGGATGGTCACCGCTAAATGGCTGCTATCGGCAATCGTTACGCTCGCGCCCTGGTTGATGTAATCTTCGACCGTCGGGGCGAGGCCAAACCGTTGGATCCAGATAAGGTCCGGGGTGAGCTGGAACTCATCGCTGGCCTGGTCGCCCAAAGCAAGGAGTTGCGTGAGGTGTGGGAGAGCCCGGCGCTTTCTTCCGAGCAGAAGCATTCCGTTCTGGATGCCCTGGTAACACGCAGCCGCCTCTCACGCACTGTGCGGAATTTCATGGCGGTTCTGATTGACCATGGCCGTATCCCGCTGTTGGGAGAGATCGTTCGGCATTTTGGACACGAGCTCGACCGGCGCCTCAATTTGGCAGAGGCGGAAATAACCACGGCCCGCGATTTGCGAGACAATGAGAAGCGCCTGCTGGAAACCCAGATTGAGAAGCTGACTGGCAAAAAAGTTCGCGCCCGCTATCAGCGCGACACCAGCATTCTTGGTGGAGCAGTCATCAAGCTGGGTAGCACGATTTACGATGGTTCCATTCTTGGCCAGCTGAACAAGATTCGCGAACAACTAAGTACCGGCTGACCGGTTCTGATAACACCTGCCGAGCACGTGAACTGAGAACGAGCACCTGAGAACTTATAAATGG
Source organism: Terriglobales bacterium (assembly GCA_035651655.1). Classification (NCBI taxonomy): domain Bacteria; kingdom Pseudomonadati; phylum Acidobacteriota; class Terriglobia; order Terriglobales; species Terriglobales bacterium. The sequence goes on along the minus strand of DASRFG010000001.1, from coordinate 24,136 downwards.
CTCAAATTAAAGCTGACGAAATCACCCAGCTCATCCGCGAGCAGATCGAAAATTACGAGTCCAGAATTGCTGTAGATGAAGTTGGCACCGTCATCTCCATTGGCGACGGTATCGCGCGCGTGTACGGTCTGGACAAAGTCATGGCCGGAGAGCTCTTGAGCTTTCCTCACAACGTCTCCGGCATCGCCATGAATCTGGAAGAAGACCAGGTCGGCGTAGTGCTTCTCGGTGAATACACCGAAATTAAGGAAGGCGATGAGGTCAAGCGTACCGGCCGCATCATCAGCGTGCCCGTCGGCAACGCGCTGGTCGGTCGGGTCGTAGATGCTCTCGGGCAGCCGATTGACGACAAAGGGCCCATCGCAACCGATCAGTTTATTCCTGTGGAGCGCATTGCTCCCGGCGTCATTGATCGCCAACCGGTGCGTGAGCCCATGGCCACCGGCATCAAGGCGATTGACAGCATGATTCCTATCGGCCGCGGCCAGCGCGAGCTGATCATCGGCGACCGCCAGACCGGCAAGACCGCCATTGCCATTGACACCATCATCAACAACAAAGGCGGAGACCTGATCTGTATTTACTGCGCCATCGGCCAGAAGCGCTCCTCCATCGCGCAGGTGGTCAAAACACTCACCGACCTCGGAGCAATGGACTACACCATCGTGGTGGCCGCCTCAGCTTCCGAGCCTGCTCCCATGCAGTACATCGCTCCGTATGCCGCCTGTGCCATGGGTGAATATTTCCGCGATTCCAAGCGACACGCCCTGGTGGTGTTTGACGACCTTTCCAAGCACGCGGCTTCTTATCGTGAGATTTCTCTCCTACTGCGCCGTCCGCCCGGCCGCGAGGCTTATCCCGGTGACGTCTTCTATCTGCACTCGCGTCTGCTGGAACGCGCCGCCAAGCTCAGCAACGCTAAGGGCGCCGGTTCGTTGACCGCCCTGCCAATTATTGAAACCCAAGCGGGCGACGTCTCGGCGTACATCCCGACCAACGTCATCTCGATCACCGATGGCCAAATTTATCTTGAAACGGACTTGTTCAACAGTGGTGTGCGTCCAGCCGTCAACGTCGGCTTATCGGTAAGCCGCGTCGGTTTCTCTGCCGCCATTAAAGCCATCAAGCAGGTGGGCGCTACACTGAAACTCGAACTGGCGCAATACCGCGATCTGGCCGCGTTCGCCCAATTCGGCAGCGATCTCGACAAAGCTACGCAAGCCCAATTAGCTCGCGGTGAGCGGTTGGTGGAGGTCATTAAGCAGGATCAGTACTCTCCGCTGCCGTTCTCCAAGCAAATCCTGATTATTTTTGCCGGCACGAACGGCCTGCTGGATGAGCTCAAGGTCGAAGACATTCGTCCGTTTGAGAAGTCTCTCTATGCCTACGTGGACACGATGCATCCCCAGCTTCTCGACACCATCATGCAAAAGAAGGCGCTTGATGATCAGCTCAAGTCCCAAATCACCGATGTCATCAGAGAAGCCAAGGAGCGCTTCCTGACAGAACGCCAGGAAGAAAGCGCAACCCAGGCTAAACCAGCAGAGACAACCGCTAAGGCGAGATAGAATTTCATGGCCGGCCTTCTCGATATCCGTCGTCGCATACGCAGCGTGAAGAACACGCGGCAGATCACGCGCGCCATGAAGATGATTTCGGCCGCGCGGCTGCGCCGCGCCCAGGACCGTGCTCTTTCCAGCCGCCCCTACGCGCAAATGTTGACCAACGTGCTCAAGTCGCTGGTGCTCCGGACCGACGTTGTAGATCCTGAAACCGGCCAGCCCAAGCACCCGCTGCTCGCCCAGAGACCGGAGAACAACGTTTTATTTGTGGTTGTGACCGGTGACAAGGGTCTGGCGGGCGCCTTCAATACCAATATCCTTAAAGCAGCAATGACTTTTATCCAGTCAAAGTCGGGCAAGAACCTGGACATAGAGGCAGTAGGCCGCAAGGGACGCGATTTCCTGCGACGCCGCTTTCCCGCCGCCCCGGTGCAGGAGACTCCCGTCACCGAAGAAGAAGAGCGTTTGCAGCCTCCGCCCCGCGCCACCAGCCGCTCCGGCCCGGTGCAGATCGTGGGCGAGCATATCGGTATTCTCGGGCGCCTGCAGTTTGCCCAAGCCGAAGCCCTGGCTGACACCATCGTGGTCCGTTACTCGCGCGAAGAGATTGACTCCGTGTACTTGCTCTATAACGAATTCAAGTCGGTGGTTGCGCAACGGGTAGTGATTTCGCAAATTCTGCCGATCGTGGAGATCGGCGTTTCCCCTATTCTCCAGGCGGAGGAAATGGCGCTCAAAGAAAAGGAACGCATGGCCAAGGCCGCCGCCTCTGCCGGCGTCAGCCTTACCGAAGCTGACACTCGCGAGATTGATGAGCTTGCTGCCGCCTTCGCTGCTTCGCCTGTGGACTACATTTACGAGCAGTCTCCGGCGGAAATCTTTAGCGATCTGCTCCCCAGGTATGTAGCCATTGGGGTGTATCGTGCCTTGCTGGAGTCTGTAGCAGCTGAGCATGCAGCTCGCATGACCGCAATGGATGCCGCCAGTAACAACGCTTCCGAGATGATTGACGCTCTGACTCTGAGCATGAACCGTATTCGTCAGGCGAAGATTACGCGCGAGATCATTGAAATTGTGAGCGGCGCCGCCGCTTTGTGAGGTAATTTTTTTCGAGTTTCGAGTTCGTCGACTTCTATGGAAAACATCGGACACGTAATACAAATTTCTGGCCCGGCGGTGGACGCGCAATTCAGCGAGACCGCCCTGCCCCTCATTTTTCAGGCCATTCGCGTGGTCAGCGATGGATACAAGGTTCCCACCCCAATTGACGTCATCCTGGAAGTGCAACAGCACCTCGGCGAAGGTCGCGTGCGTTGTGTCGCCATGCAGCCCACGGACGGCATGGTCCGCGGCATGAAAGCCATTGACCTCGGCGGCCCCATCTCGGTGCCCGTCGGCCCTGGCACGCTCGGCAGAGTGATGAACGTAATCGGGGAACCTGTGGACCAGCTGGGGCCGATTGATGCCACCGAGCGCCTGCCGATCCACCGCCCGGCGCCCCCCTTCGCGGAACAGTCCACAACCGCGGAGATGTTCGAAACCGGTGTGAAGGTCATTGACCTCATTCAGCCATTTCTGAAGGGCGGAAAGATTGGCCTGTTTGGTGGCGCGGGTGTGGGCAAGACGGTTGTCATCATGGAGCTGATCAACAACGTCGCCAAGCAACATGGCGGCTACTCGGTTTTCGCCGGGGTCGGTGAGCGCACTCGCGAAGGCAATGACCTTTGGCTGGAAATGTCAGAGTCCGGCGTCATCAAGCCAGGTGATCCTAAAAATTCCAAGGCCGCCCTTATTTATGGCCAGATGACCGAGCCTCCCGGCGCCCGCCTGCGTGTGGCGCTGACCGCGTTGACTGTGGCGGAATGGTTCCGCGATGTCGGAGGCGCCGACACTCTGTTATTTATCGACAATATTTTCCGCTTTACCCAGGCTGGCTCAGAAGTTTCGGCGCTGCTCGGCCGCATGCCCAGCGCCGTCGGGTATCAACCCAACCTGGCTACCGAAATGGGCGAGTTGCAGGAGCGCATCACCTCGACCAAACGTGGTTCTGTCACCTCGGTGCAGGCAATCTACGTTCCCGCCGACGACCTCACCGATCCGGCGCCCGCCACGACCTTTGCCCACCTGGACGCCACCACCGTGCTCTCCCGGCCATTGACTGAAATCGGAATTTATCCGGCCGTCGATCCCCTGGCTTCGACCTCGCGGATTCTCGATCCCCGCGTCGTCGGCCAGGAGCACTACGACGTCGCCCAGGGCGTCAAGAAGATTCTGCAGACCTATAAAGATTTGCAGGACATCATCGCCATTCTGGGCATTGACGAGTTAAGTGAGGAGCAGAAGCTTACTGTGACGCGGGCCCGCAAGATCCAACGATTCCTCTCTCAGCCCTTCCATGTGGCCGAGCAGTTTACCGGCCTGCAGGGCCGTTACGTGAAAATTGCGGATACCGTCAGAAGCTTCAAAGAGATTCTTGAAGGCAAGCACGACGACATTCCCGAGCAGGCTTTCTACATGAAGGGCAGCATCGAGGAGGTTGTAGAAACGGCGAAGAAGCTGCGTGCCGGCGCCGCCGCATAGAGTATGGCCGATACTCTCGATCTCGACATCGTCACCCCTGAGCGCCTCGTGGTGCGCGAGAAGGTCGAACAGGTGCAGATACCAGGCAAGAACGGCTATCTCGGTATTCTCCCCGGCCACGCCCCCTTGGTCACCGAACTGGGGGTCGGCGAACTCAGCTACGTCGCCAACGGCCAGACCTACCGGCTGGCGGTCGCCTGGGGATTCGCTGAGGTGCTTCCCACCAAGACCACCGTGCTGGCAGAAAGCGCTGAGCGGGGCGAGGACATAGACGTGGCCCGCGCCCAGCAGGCCCGTGATCGTGCCCAAAAGCTCCTCAGCAGCAACGATCCCAACACCGATTATCCGCGTGCCCTGGATGCGCTGGCGCGTGCCCAGTCGCGCCTTGATGTTGCCGCTAAAGCCAGCCAGCGGGCCGCTGCCTAGTAGCGCCGGCGTCTCGGCGACAAGGCAGGGCCCCTCGCGTACCGCTCGCACCTGCTAAACTTTTCCGTTCTGCGAGGTCTTGATGGAGATCAAAACAGTCGGCGTGGTCGGCGCTGGCACCATGGGCAATGGCATCGCGCATGTCTTTGCCCGCGGCGGCTACCAGGTGATCCTCTCGGACGTGGAACAACGATTTCTGGACCGCGCGCTCGACACCATCGGCAAGAATCTTGAACGCGAAGTAGCCAAAAACAAAATCACCGCCGGAGACCGCACTTCCGCGCTGGGGCGCCTCCGTCCGGTGCTTGACCGCCGTGAACTCGCCACCTGCGATTTCGTGATCGAAGCCGCCACCGAAAAATTCGACATTAAGGCGCAGCTTTTCCGCGACCTGGACGCGCTGTGCCGCCCCGATGTCATTCTCGCCTCCAACACTTCGTCAATTTCGATTACCAAGCTCGGCGCGCTCACCCGCCGCCCGCAGCAGGTGATTGGCATGCACTTCTTCAATCCCGTGCCGGTGATGAAACTGGTAGAGGTCATTCGCGGCCTGGCTACTTCGGACGAGACCTACGAAACGGTTCGCGACCTCGCCGAGAAGCTCGACAAAGTACCAGTGCAGGTAAATGATGCCCCGGGCTTCGTCTCCAATCGCGTGCTCATGCCGCTGCTGAACGAGGCGATGTACGCGGTGATGGAGGGCGTGGCCACGCCGCAGGCGGTAGACGAAGTGTTCAAGCTGGGCATGGCGCATCCCATGGGGCCGCTCACCCTTGCCGACTTCATCGGCCTCGATGTTTGCCTCGACATCATGCGCGTGCTGCAGGATGGCCTTGGCGATCCCAAATACCGCCCCTGCCCGCTGCTCATCAAGATGGTGGATGCCGGCTGGCTGGGACGCAAAACCGGCCGGGGCTTCTATACTTATTAGCTTGTCGGAACCTATTCAGCCTGCCACAAGTGCCGTGTCACCGCCCGAACGTCACGCCATCTTCTATTTCGCGCTAGCCATCTTTTTCGGCGCGCTGGCGGGCTTTGCGGAAGTTAAAGTCGGCGACCTGCTCCTCACCGCGTTCCTCGTCCTTGCTCCCACCATGTTCCTCGGGACGGTCCGTCCCCGGAAACCGTGGCGCTGGACGCTGCTGGTGGCTACCTGTGTGCCGTTTGCCCGGATCTTGGCGGCATTCGTGCTCCATCAATACACCGAGCACCCGCAGATATATGAATCGTTCCTGGTATTTCTTCCCGGAGTGGTGGGCGCTTATGCTGGCCACTTCATGCGGCGTTTTGTGGAGAATGTAATGCCCAAAAAAAGTAACGGAAATTAGGGTGGGCCGCCCGGCGCTCACGCGCCGGGCTATCAGGATGGTTCGCCGCTCAATTACCAATTTCTCATTACCCGTTTCCAAATTCGGTCGCCGCTTTCCACACTCTTGGCTCAAGATAACCAACTAATTACTCCCCCTGCATCACACATCCCGCTATGCTCCGCTTATGGCGGTTTCTTGTACGGTGCTGGCCAGTGGCAGCAAAGGCAACAGCACCATCGTGGCCAGTTCGCGCACTCGCATTCTGGTCGACGCCGGCCTTTCCGGGCGTGAAACTTTTCGCCGCATCAAATCCTGCGGCGAGGACCCGCGTGCGCTCTCCGCCATAATTATTTCGCACGAGCATTGCGACCACATTTGTGGACTCTACACTCTGGCGAAGAAGCTGGGCGTGCCGGTTTACATGACCAGCGCCACCCACCATGCCTGTGCCCGGATTATTCGCGCCCAGCGCAAAGAGCCGTGGAAGTGCGAACAACTCGAGACTTTTGACGCCGGCTCGACCTTCGAAATCGGCGACATCTCGGTTACACCGTTCACCATTCCGCACGATGCCGCCGATCCCGTCGCCTTCACGTTTCGGGCTGAAGGGGTAAAGCTGGCTATTGTCACTGACCTGGGTTATATGCCGGCCAGCGTGCGCCACCATATTCGCGGCTGCGATTTGCTGATGCTTGAATCGAATCACGATCTCGAGATGCTGCGCGGCGGCCCCTATCCCTGGTCGGTCAAGCAGCGGGTGATGAGCCGCGTCGGCCACCTCTCCAACGAAGCTCTCGCGGAATTCTTCTCCAGCGATTATGATGGTGGTGCAGCCGTCGTGGTGCTGGCGCACCTTTCGGAACAGAACAATCATCCGGAGCTTGCGCGAGTGGCCGCCGAGCACGCGCTGGGAAGTCGGCGCACCTTGCTTCAAAATCGCCTGATGCTGGCCACCCAGTCCGCGCCCCTCGAGCCCATCCGCTTTTAGCTGATTGCAGCGGATGCACGCCAAGCTGCCTAAGTATGAGTAAGCAATGCGTTGACCCGATCGTGGGCAACATCCTGGCGGGCTGGCGCTACGATATTTCTGGCATCGCGCCAGAGATGCGCGGCGATTACGAGCAGCACTTCGTTGAGTGCGAGCGCTGCCGCGCCAAGCGCCATCTGCACCGTGGAATTGACATTGCTTTGATGGCGTTGGCTAGTGCCTCCGGCTTTGTCTTCTTGCTGGCGTTTGGCGTCATTCATCACTTCGGCCCCAATCACGCCTTCATTCTCGAATTGGCCGCGCTTTCTGGATTTGCGCTGTCAGCGCTGATTTGGCTCGCGGTCGCCGTCGCTACCCCGGCTCCCTTGGTGATGGTGGACGCCGCCAAGATCGGCGCCCGCCGCGTCCATGACCGCCTGCCTGAGGAAATTCGCGACCGCATTCCCGAACAAATCAAGCTGCGGATTTCCGGACAGTAGATAATGGGCGACTAAATATGGACGCAACCTTACGCTTGGTGAACGTGGTGTACTGGGCGATGCTGGTGTCTGCTCTTTTTGAGATTGGGGTTGCGGAGCAATTCGGCGCGAAATCTACCCCCAAAGATGTCAGGATCGTGCAACTTGCGCTTATTGTGGTCTCCGCCAGTATGCTGGCTTCAATGTGGATCGTTCGCGGACGTATGATGCGTGGGATTGCGGACACTCTCCGCGGCAACCCGGGCGATCGGGCCTCGATTCAGCGCTGGTGGGCTGCCAATATCGTGACCTTTGCGCTGTGCGAAGCCGTCGTTCTCTATGGGTTGGTGCTGCGCTTCCTGGGTGGGAGCTTTTATCAGTCGCTCCCTTTTTATGCTACCGGGGTAGTGTTGCTGCTAATATTTCGCCCGGCCCTCCCCGAGTAAACCCTTTCAATTACCCATTATCCAATTACCCAATTACCAATTGTTTCATTCAGTTTTCATCGCCCCTACTAAGTCGGTCACTCTCGCCACGTGGCGCTCCTCGCACCATTTCTCCAAATTAGCCACAATATTCTCAGTCGCGCACGGGTCCCAGTAACTGGCGGTGCCCACCTGTACCGCCACCGCGCCTGCGAGCATGAATTCGACCACGTCTTCGGCAGTGCTCACGCCACCAATTCCGATCACCGGAATGTTGACCGCGTGCGCCGCCTCCCACACCATCCGCACCGCAATGGGCTTGATCGCCGGCCCGGAGAGCCCCGCAGTTAAGTTGGCGATGCGCGGTTTGCGGGTCTCCACATCGATTGCCATGGCGAGAAAAGTATTGACCAGCGAGAGCACATCCGCGCCAGCTTCTTCCGCTACTCGCGCCATCTGCGCAATGTTGGTCACGTTGGGTGAGAGTTTCACGATCAGCGGCCGACGCGAGATTTTCTTGGCCATGGCCACGACTTCGTCCAGCAGGTGCGGGTCGGCGCCGAAGCTGATGCCGCCCTGTTTCGTATTCGGACAGGAAACGTTTAATTCGTAGGCCGCAATGCCTTCGCCCTCGTTCAAGATCCGAATCGCAGTCTCGTAATCCTCGCGCGAATAGCCAAAAACGTTGGCGATCACAACAATGTTCGCAATTCGACGCAGCCTGGGCAGCTTCTCTTGCACGAACGCCTGTGCGCCAATGTTCTGTAGCCCGATCGCGTTCAACATTCCGGCAGCCGTTTCGTACAGCCGCGGGGGCGGATTGCCGGCCATTGGTTCCTTCGACAATCCCTTCACCACAAATCCGCCGAGCTTCTTTAAATCAACAATGTCTTCGAATTCCACCCCGTATCCGAAAGTTCCGCTGGCGGCAATGACCGGGTTCTTGAGCCTCAGGCCGGCAAACTCGATGCCCAGATCGGGCTTTCCCGGTTCGCGGATTTCAACTGCTGTCATCGGCCGCGTTCCTTGGCGGCGGGATGGGTCTTCACCGGCACTGCCGCATTGCTGGTCGCCACCGCTTCCGTTAGTACTCGCCCAACTGCACTGCTAGGCGCGTTGATTCCCAGCAGGGAAGCCAATGTCGCCGCCAGGTCCACTGTTTCTGCATGAGTACGATAGTAGCCCGGCTTGAACACTGAACCGTAGAATGCCAGCGGGACGTGAGTGTCATAGGTATAGGGCATGCCGTGACCTGTGCCGCGCTTTCCACCGGTGGCGAATGGCGGCGGCACTCCAATCACCCACCAACCACCTACGGGCGAATAGCTGTGAAGATATTTCTTGCCCCATTCGGTGGCTGGGACCTCTCCCCGCTTGAGTTGTACCTTGGTGAAGTAGCCGCGTGTACCGGGTTGCGTTTCGCTCAACCCCATCAGGGCCTCGCCCGCCGCTTCTTCTGCTTGCGCTTCCGTCAGGTGCAGGCCGCTGAATGCCTCCGCAGAGAGAAAAACAATCGAACCGCCCAGCGCATTAACGTAGTCGCCTGGCTGCCCTAGTTTGGTTGCTAACGCGGAGTTCAGCGACGATTTCAGTTCTTGTTCGCTAGGAATCCGGGTCGCGGGGATGCGTATCTTCTGAGCCGCCTCTGGCACCGGGGCTACGCCGTGGTCGGCGCTTAGCGCCAACCATAGGTTTTGTGTTCCGACCTGTTGGCCCAGGACGCGGAAGAAATCGCCAAGTTGACGGTCTAGATCGAGCGCCATGGCGTGCATCTCCGGCGCGTCTGGACCGACGGCGTGCCCCAGAAGATCGTTGGGCGACAGGCTCACCACCAATAGGTCAGTAGTCGGCCCGCTGCCCAGGTGTTCATTGCTGACCAGCTCGCGGGCAAACTCCAACTCATACTCATTGCCAAAGCTGGTCGATCCGACGGTTGTATAAAAATCTGCTCCTGGCTTTTGGGTCGTCGTGGCTAAGGTCTTGCCGTCCGCATCCTTCCATTCGCGGTTCCAGTACTTTTCAGGACGGCTGCGGTTAAACTCTGCCACCCAGGCGGGCAGCTCCTTGCGATAGTAAGTGGAAGTGACCCACGCCCCGGTGCTCTTATCAATCCAGTAAGCGCCATCGCCGGACCAGCCTGCGGGCAGCACGGCCGCGCGGTCTTTGAGTGCGATTCCGAAGACTCGCGATCGCCCTTGGGTCGCCAGCTTTAGCTCGTCGCCCAGAGTGCTGGCCATCAGATTGTGAGGTGAGGAACCGGCTCCGCTGCCCGCTCCCACAACTGTTGTAGCCCTGTCTTCGACGGAAGTTACCATGCGTTTCTGCTGCGTGTCCCACCATTCGTTCACCAGGATTCCGTGTCCGTTGCTGTATGCACCGGTGAGTAAGGTGGCATGACCGGGCGCTGTCTCCGTGTTGGCGTAATCGTAGTAGCAGTCGGTAAAGAACGCGCCCTTGTCGATGAAGAGCCGAAAGCCGTTGGCGCCAAACTCATCGTGGTAGCGCTCCAGATAATCGCCACGAAACTGGTCAATGACCACGATCACCACCAACTTTGGTCGATGGTTATAAGCCGAAGCCAAGGAGAATACGCTGAGGACAAGCCACGAGAGCAGAACAGCGGATGACTGGCGCAGTTTGGTTTTCATGTCGAACTAGTGTACAGAAAGCGCGCCGCGTAACGCCAAGGATTGCCGGGCATTTGATTCCCCGAGAATTGCCCCGGATGACACCATCGCTCGGTTCCGTTACATTAGCTTTCTCATGCTCGACCTGAATTTTGTGCGCGAAAACCTGCCGCTGCTGGAGGAGAAGCTGTCGCAGCGCGGTATGGATCCGGCCGCGACGCTGAAGAATGTTCGTGAGATTGACGCGCGCCGTCGGCAGGCGATCACCGAACTTGAAACCCTGCAGGCCCGCCGCAACCGCGCTTCAGAAGAAATCGCGCGGCTGAAGAAAGATAAACAGGACGCGACCGCCCTGATCGCCGAGACCAAAGACCTGCGTGAGAAGATTCAGCGCCTCGAAGAACAGGCACAAAAAGAGGAGGCCGAGTTACGCCAGCTCCTCGCCGGCATTCCCAACATTCCTCATAAGAGCGTGCCGGTCGGAAAGACCGCCGAAGACAACGTCGAAATTCGCCGCTGGGGGCAGCCGCCGAGATTCGACTTCACTCCCAAGCCCCACTGGGAACTGGGCGAGCAGCTTGGCATCCTCGATCTCGAACGTGCAGCCAAAATCACCGGCGCCCGCTTCGCGGTTTACTGGGACTTAGGCGCGAAGCTGGAGCGCTCGCTCGCCAATTTCATGCTTGACCTGCACACACGGGAACACGGCTATACGGAAGTTCTGCCACCCTACATGGTGAATTCTGAATCTATGTACGGCACCGGCCAGCTTCCCAAGTTTGCCGCCGACCTTTTCCGTGTGCCCCACGGCGACAAAGATTTGTGGCTGGTCCCTACCGCCGAAGTACCGGTAACCAATCTATACAGAGACGAAGTGCTGGACGCTGCCCGTCTGCCCATCTCCCTTACTGCCTACACGCCCTGTTTTCGCAGCGAGGCCGGGTCGTACGGCAAAGATGTGCGTGGAATTATCCGCCAGCATCAGTTCCAGAAAGTCGAACTGGTGAAGTTCAGCCGCCCGGAAACCTCATACGAGGAACTGGAAAAACTCACGCAGAATGCCGAAATGGTCCTGCAGAAGCTGGGGCTGCATTACCGCGTGGTGGCACTCTCCACCGGCGATCTCGGATTTAGCTCCGCGAAAACTTACGACCTGGAAGTTTGGCTACCGGGACAACAGTTGTTCCGAGAGATTTCGTCCTGCTCGAATTTTGAGGCTTTCCAGGCGTGCCGCGCCAATATCCGCTTCCGGCCGGAAGGCAAAGGCAAAACCGAATTTGTTCACACCTTGAACGGCAGCGGTTTAGCCGTGGGTCGCACCTGGCTGGCAATATTGGAGAATTATCAGCAGGCGGATGGCAGCGTGATCATTCCTGAAGTTCTGCGTCCGTATCTCGGGACAGATCGGATCACGGCAAGAAAGTTCTAGTTCTCAGTAGCCAGCACTCAGTAGTCGGTGAGTACTGCCTTCAGGTTTCAAAGGCCAGCGTCAGCAACGTCTTCTGCTCCATCTCGTGTGCTTTGGCCGATCCTGTTGCCGGACTGGAACTCGCCGAGCGCTTCACGGTCAAGACGTGCCGCTCGCCCGCCAGTCGCCGCAAGCGTGGAACCACATACCAGAGCGCTCCCATGTTGGCTGGCTCTTCCTGCACCCACAAAATGTCCTGAGCGCCCTGATGCCGCTCCAGTTCCCGCGTCAGCTCCGCTTCGGGAAACGGATACAGCTGATCCAGGAATACGATCGCGGTCGCCTGGTCTTTTCTTCGCTTGCGCTCAGCTTGCAGTTCGTGTCCGATCTTCCCGGTGCACAGAATCAGCCGTCGCGCATTCTTGATTTCCTCATCCGGTACCACGGGCAAAAATCGCGGGCGCGAAAAATCCTGCAATGGCGAAGAGGCATCGGGATGCCGCAGCATGCTTTTGGGCGTGAACACCACCAACGGTTTCCGCCAATGGCGCAGTGCTTGCCTACGCAACAGATGAAAGTACTGGGCTGCGGTCGAGGGTTGGACTACCTGCATGTTGTCACGTGCCGCCAGTTGCAAATAGCGCTCGATGCGAGCGCTCGAGTGCTCGGGTCCCTGACCTTCGTAGCCGTGCGGCAGCAGCATTACCAGACCGGAAAGTAATCCCCACTTGTCTTCTCCGGCGCTCACAAACTGATCAATCACCACCTGCGCGCCATTGGCAAAATCGCCAAACTGCGCCTCCCAGAGCACCAGCGTTTCCGGATAGTCTCGGCTGTAGCCGTATTCGAATCCCAGCACTCCCGCTTCCGAGAGCGTCGAGTTGTAGATCTCAAATCGCGCCTGCTTGGGGCTGATGTGGCTCAGCGGGATGTACTCCTGCTCATTCTCCACATCCACCAGTGCCGCATGCCGCTGGTTGAACGTGCCGCGCTTGGTGTCCTGCCCGCTGAAGCGCACCGGCACACCTTGCTTCACCAGCGAGCCGAAGGCCAGCGCCTCGGCCATGCCGTAATCCACCGGACGCTTGCCCGCGCCCATCTCCTGGCGCTGTTGCAGCAGCCGCTTGATCTTGGGGTGAACATGAAAATCCGCAGGATAGGTGGTCAGCGTCTCGGTAATGGCGGCAATTTCTTCCGCCGAGACTGCAGTGTCTACCTCGTACTCCGGCTTGTATCGGCCGCCCTTGTAGTTGCTCCAATAGCTCGGCAGTTGGCGGTAGGTCGGCTTAACCTTGAGGGCCGCCGCTTTTTTCTGCGCCTCTCCATATTCGGCGGTGACTCGGTCCACTTCGGGTTTGGGATCGAGGCCCAGATCTTCTGCGTAGATTTGCCACAGTGGCGGATGCTCCTCAATCGCCTTGTACAAGCGCGGCTGGGTGATGGTGGGATCGTCCACTTCGCTGTGCCCGTGCCGGCGATAGCCGATGACGTCCACCACAACGTCGCTGAAAAATCTGTAGCGGTACTCCAGGGCCATGCGTGCCGCTCGTACCACCGCGTCGGGATCCTCGCCATTCACGTGGAAGATGGGAATGTCCTGCCGCCGCGCCAGATCAGCCGCGAAGCGCGCCGAGTGCAACTCTGAAGGCACCGTGGTGAACCCGATCAGGTTGTTAACAATAACGTGCACCGTGCCTCCCACACTGAAACCGTTCAGGTCAGCAAAGTTCATGGTTTCAGCAGTGATGCCTTGTCCGGCGAACGCCGCATCGCCATGCAGAATGATCGGCAGAAAACGCCCAAGACCCGCTTTTCCGGCGCGCGTCTGCTTGGCCCGCACCCGTCCCACAACCACCGGGTCCACCGCCTCGAGATGGCTGGGATTTGAAACTAGATGGATATGAATCGAGCGGCCGCTCGGAGTCTTGTACTCGCCAGTAGCGCCGATGTGATACTTCACGTCACCGCCGCCTAGCACGCTGCGCGGGTCTACGTCCTCAAAACCCGCAAAAAGTTCTTCCGCCGGTCGATTCGCGATGTGCAGTATTACGTTCAGGCGGCCGCGATGGCTCATGCCGATCACCGCCTCTTCGGCATCGTGCGCCGCAGCGCCTTCCAGCAATTCGTCCAGTAGCGGGATTGCTGCCGTAATACCTTCCAGAGAAAACCGTTTGGTCCCCAAATAGCGCGACTGCAACATGTGTTCAAACAGGTCGGCACGGATCAGCCGCTCAAGAATCCATCTTTGGTCGGGAGCAGCCGGTGTGCTCTCCATCTGCTCCTGGATCCAGCGGCGCCGGTCGGGGTCGGTGATATGCATGAACTCAGCGCCAATGGTCCCGCAATAAACTCGGCGCGCCTCTTGGGCCGCCGCTCCGCTCAACTGCAGCTCGGGGCGGGACTGCGGGCGCAGAAAACCCAGCGGATCGAGGTCGGCCTGCAGGTATCCCCAGCGGCGGAACTGGTCGAAGACCTGCTCCTCGTCACCGGACGTACCCATACCGGCCCGCGACGGCTCGATCTCTAAATCAATCTTGGCTTGTGCCATAAACCTTTAGTCTACAAGATGAGGAAAATGGACCGCAGGACTCAGGCCCGGGAGGGCTGATGGAAGAACTGCTTCTATGACCCACGTAGGCACAGCCGGGGCAGACTTGCCGCTATCACGTCCTACAGCATCTTCTGATACCTGTAGAACTCCTCGTCCCGTATCCACCCTTGGCGTTCATATAACTTTTGCCCGGGAATGTTGTCTACCGCAGTTTCCAGCCACAACCCCCAGGCTTTGGTCTCGGCGGCGAACTGCTGTGCGCGATCCATCAACGCCTTGCCGACGCCGAGCCGCCTGGCCTGCGGTGCGACATACAGGTCGTACAGGATCCAGAGCGGCTTCAACGCCACCGAGTTAAAGCACGGATAGAGCTGCGTGAACCCAACCGCCTTTTCGCGTTCTCCCTCGCCGCTCAGAGCCAGGAAAATAACCGACTCGGACCGGATCAGCCGCTCCGACAAAAACGCCTTGGCCGCAGCCAGGTTCGACCTCTGCTTGTAAAACTGACGGTAGGCATCGAACAACGGCGCGATGCGCTCGGCATCTTCGGCCCCTGCCCGCACCACCTTAATGGCTGTCTGCATTTGTCTCTCACCAACAGTCATGTAGCGCGGGCACTCCTGCTCGCGAGTGGCGGACAAGAGTGTCGCCCTACATAATCTCGTTGGTCATCCCATGGTTTGGGTTTTTTCGGGAGCGATCTTGTACAACACTCGTACTTCGCCCGGCTGCGCGTAGGGATATTTATCCACTCCAAGATATTTCTTGGCTAACTTGTCAATGTGCTTGTCCGCGTCCTTTTTGGTGATCTCGGAAACTTTGCCGCGAATTTGCAGGTACCGGTAGGGATTGTCGGGATCCACGATGGAGAGCGCTACGCGCGGGTCGCGCCTCAAATTTTTGTCCTTCTGCCGGCCCTCGGCGGAATTGAAGATTACGTGCTTGCCATCGTAATCAACCCACACTGGTGTGACCTGAGGGCTGCCATCCGGCATCACCGTCGCAAGGTTGGCAAAAGCTTTCTTCTTGAAGAGGTCGGCATATTTCTCGGGAATTGCTGGCATCACTTCCTCCTGGTAAACGTTGATTATAATCGTCAGCGAAGGCTTTTTGACCACAGAGGACACAGAGCAAGACAGAGGGATTTGGCAGTCACCTGCCTGGGCTTTGGATTTAGATCCAGGAGTTTTTCTCTGTGCCCCTCTGTGTCCTCCGTGGTTAAAATTCGGCTTTCTTCGTGAGTCTTCGTGGTGAGAAACAAATGAAATCGCAAACCAGCAGCGGCGTCGCATCGGTGGCTACTGCAGTGCTGGGTTTCTGCACCGGCCCTATCTGCTCAAGCGCGATCGTAGCCGGGTTCGCCAGCCTGCTCGGCATCGGGAGCGCTTCTTTGGTCGTGACCTTCGAACAATACCGCTGGTTGTTCATCGCATTTACCGTCGTGGCGGTGCTGCTCGGTTTCTACTTGAACTACATCCGCGTGCGCAGCCACTGGTCTCTCCAATTGCTATTCTGGGTTTCGTCCGTCGTTACTATTCTCACCGTCGCCCACTGGGGCTGGTGGAACATTTTTTGATCGCCCATTTTCGTTTGACCTTTTCTCCGGCTACAATGTTCTTCCTTAACCCACAATGACCTTCTCTTTTCGGGGAAATTCGTTTCTCATTCTGGCCGTAATCGTCGCACTCGCGGCTGTTCCGGTTGCCGCTCAGCAAAGCGCGCCTCAGCGCCCCATCATCGTATTCATGACGGATTTTGGCACTCAGGATGACGCCGTTCCCATCTGTAAAGGTGTCATGCTTGGCATAGCCCCCGAGGTCCGGATCATCGACCTTACTCACCAGGTCACGCCGTTTTCCATCGCCGACGGAGCGCGTTTTTTGTTTGGCACTACGCCCTATTATCCCGCGGGGACGGTTTTCGTTGTGGTCATCGATCCCGGCGTTGGCACCAGCCGCAAAGCTATCGTTGCGAAGTCGAGGCGCGGTCAATACTTTGTGCTACCCGATAATGGGCTGATGACCATGGTCGAGGACCGCGATGGCATCGAAGGCGCGCGCGAGATCACCAACAAAGCATGGATGATCGGCAGCGCCCTTTCCTCCACTTTTCATGGCCGCGACATTTTCTCGCCGGTTGGCGCTCACCTCGCCCGAGGTGACGATTGGACGCAGGTAGGGCCGGAGCTGAAAGAATTGGTGCGTCTCCCGATTGCTGCCGCAAAAGTTGAGCAGCGCGGAATCAGCGGAGAAGTCATCGCGCTCGATGGGCCGTTCGGCAACCTGATCACCAACATCAGCGGGGAAGAATTTCGTAAGCTGGGTTATGAATTCGGAGATACCGCGCGGAT
Source organism: Terriglobales bacterium (assembly GCA_035651655.1). NCBI lineage: Bacteria > Pseudomonadati > Acidobacteriota > Terriglobia > Terriglobales > Terriglobales bacterium. The sequence goes on along the minus strand of DASRFG010000001.1, from coordinate 7,451 downwards.
TAAGCTTGGATCAACCGAGATGACCTTACCGTTCGCGCGCACTTTTGGCGACGTGCCCGTGGGCAAGCCACTGCTTTTCATAGATTCCCGCGGGCGCTTGAGTCTGGCGGTAAACCAGAGAAATTTCGCCCAGACTTACAAAATCAGCCCACCCGTGCCATTGTTCATTTCGCGCAAGTAAGCCAAATTTGATCACTCAGTGTCCCTCGCAATTTGGGGGATGACCGCCCTCAGCAGCGCAATGAACTGTCCCTTCACCCGCTCACCAGTTTCCAGCACTTCGCGATGGTCCAGTGGCTTGTCCAAAATTCCCGCCGCCATATTGGTCACGCAGGAGATTGCCAGCACCCGCACCCCCATCTGCCGCGCTGCGATCGTTTCCGCCACCGTTGACATGCCCACCAAATCCGCGCCAATTGCGCGCAGGTAGCGGATCTCCGCCGGAGTCTCGTAGCTCGGGCCGAGCAGCGCGGCGTAAACCCCCTGGTGTGTCTCGAGGTCCAGACGCTTGGCTTCAGCGAGCGCGATCTCCAGGTAGGCTTTGTGGTAGGCCCGCGTCATGTCTGGAAAGCGTGGCCCAAACCGCTCATCATTTTCTCCGACCAGCGGATTGTGTCCCTGCAAGTTGATGTGATCGTTGATTACCACCAGCGCACCTTGCTTGTATTCCAGGTTAATGCCGCCAGCGGCGTTGGTCAGGATTGCGGACTTTACGCCCATGCGTGCCAGCACCCGCATGGGAAATGCCACGTTGTGGGCCGAATAACCTTCATAGAGATGGACGCGCCCCTGCATCGCCGCGACCGGCACTTCTCCCGATTTGCCAATCACCAGCTGTCCGGCGTGCCCAGCCGCAGTGGAACGGGGAAAGAAGGGAATTGCCTGATAGGGAACACGCGTCGGCTCGCGCACTTCGTCGCCGAACGCGCCTAGCCCGGAGCCGAGCACGACGGCTACCTTGGGTCGAAGCTGGGTCTTACTCAGAACAAATTGCGCAGCCTGTTCTACGCGGCTGAACTCGTCGGTTGCCTGGTGCGTTCTGGCCTCACTGCTCACAACAGCATTCCCGCGATCGAAGCCGACATCAAGTTGGCCATGGTGCCCGCCAACATGGCGCGTATACCCAATTTCGCCAACTCCCCCCGCTTATTGGGCGCCAATGCGCCGATGCCGCCGATCTGAATTCCTATCGAGCTGAAGTTGGCAAATCCGCATAGCGCAAAGGTTGCAATAGTAAAAGATCTCGGATCCAGGCCCGCCCGCTGCGGGGCTAAAAGAGAAAACGCCACAAGTTCGTTGATCACCATGCGCGTGCCCAGGAGATTGCCGATTACCGGGCAGTCCCTCCATGGCACGCCGATCACCCACGCAATCGGCGCGAACAGAGTGCCGAAGACCTGCTCCAGGCTGGTTGGGAACCACGGGAAACCGATGTGCGCCAGCCCATTGTGAATGCCGCCCAGAATGCCATTGCTGAGCGCGATAAGCGCGAGAAAGGAAATCAGCATCGCGCCCACATTCAGCGCCAGGTTCAGCCCATCCAGCGTGCCTTTGGCAATTGCGCCCAGGGCATTTTCGCTTTTTTCCACATCAACCAGCTTCACCTCGCCCGCGGTAAGCGGCGTTTCCGTTTCCGGCACCAGCATCTTCGAAATCAGAATGGTACCTGGCGCCGTCATGATCACCGCGCTCAACAGGTGCTTGGCTTCGATTCCGAACAGAATGTACGCACCCATGATCCCGCCGGAAACGTGCGCCATCCCGCTGGTCATGATGGTCATCAATTCCGACCGCGTCACGTTGGGCAAATACGGACGGATGGTTAAGGGCGCTTCGGTTTGCCCCATGAAGATGCTGGCCGCCACGTTCAGCGACTCCACCCCACTCGCGCCCATGAAGCGCGTCATCACTCGCGCCGCCTGACGAATGATGAACTGCATTACCCCGAAGTGATAGAGCACCGCAAAAAATGCGGCAATAAAGATGATGGTGGGCAGCACCTGAAAGGCAAAATAGAAACCCAGGTGCGATGTCTTTTTCCCCAGCTCACCAAAAACGAATTCCGACCCGGCGAATGAATAGCTCAGCAGCTTGTTTACCGCATCGCCGAGTTTTTGAAATATAGTGCGCCCGATCTCCACCCGAAGAACAAACAGCGCAAAAGCAAACTGCAATCCCAGTCCCCAGGCGACGGTCTTCGGATTGATCCTGCGCCGGTTTGTAGAGAATGCAAAGGCCAGCCCGAGCATGGTCAACAGCCCGAGAATGCCTGTAAATCGGCCCATTCAGTGGACCTTCTTTGTCAACGAAGAGTCTTTGGCGGAAGTGGCTGCAACTACTCGATGAATCAGCGGCCGGCTGACTGAAGACGGCGCATCGGCGATCAGGTAGCTTTGCTCGATCAATTTTCTAGCGGCTGCCAGCCGGTCTTCGGAATTGTAATGAATGGTTACCAACGGCTCTCCCGCCGTTACCTGGTCGCGAACCTTCTTGTGCAATACCAGGCCCACCGCCGGGTCGATTGTGTCTTCTTTCTTTTCCCGGCCACCACCCAGCAGCACGCTCGCCGTGCCCACTTGCTCGCATTGAATCGCGCTTACGAATCCGCTCTTCGGACTTCGAACATCCACATGGCCGCGGGCTCGCGGCAGTCGCGCCGGATCGTCAATTGTCGCCACATCTCCGCCTTGCAGACGTGCCATCTCGCGGAATCTCTCCCAGGCTTTGCCCGATGCGATCACCTGCGCAGCGATTTTGTTTCCTTCCGCCACACTCTCTGAGCGTCCGCCTAAATAAAACATCCACCCAGAGAGGTGGAGGCACAACTCCCGCAAATCCTCCGGCCCGTTTCCGCGCAGCACGTCAATGCATTCCACCACTTCAAGCGCATTACCGACGTAGTGGCCCAGTGGCTGGTCCATGTCGGTGATGAGCGCAACGACTTTCTTTCCCATGCGGTCGCCGGTCTCGACCATGAGCTGCGCCAGGAACACCGCGTCTTCTTCTTTCTTCATGAACGCGCCCGAGCCGGTCTTTACGTCGAGCACCAGTGCATCAATTCCTTCGGCCAGCTTCTTGCTCATGATGGAAGCGCAAATCAGGTAGGGACTCTCCACCGTTCCGGTCACGTCGCGCAGCGCGTAGAGCTTCTTGTCGGCGGGTGCGATCTCGGCAGTTTGCCCTATCATGGCGCAGCCGCACGCATCCAGAACCCGACGAAAATCGCTTAACGCCAGGTTCACGTTGAATCCGGGGATCGCCTCCAACTTGTCCAGTGTTCCGCCCGTGTGTCCAAGGCCACGGCCACTGATCATGGGCACAGCTAGCCCGGCCGCCGCGACCACAGGTGCAATCACCAGGGAAGTCTTGTCCCCCACGCCGCCCGTTGAGTGCTTATCAACTTTCTTGCTATGAATTGCCGAGAGGTCAAGCACCTCGCCGGAGTGCAGCATCACTTCGGTGAGCGCTGCCGACTCCGACGGCGTCATCCCCCGTAGCACCACCGCCATCAGCCACGCCGCCACCTGATAGTCAGGAATTTCCCCGCGCGTGTATCCGTTAATCAGATATTCAATTTCCCTGCGCGACAGCTCGCCACCATCGCGCTTCTTGCGGATGACATCCGCGACTCGAATGCTCGATTGCGAGCTCGCAGAAGAATCGCCCGAAGATTTGCTGGAAGCATTCTTCTTGGAAGAGGCACCGCCGGCGGCAATAGCTTTGCGTGCCAGAGGGGCGCTCATTACAGCCTAAATCCTTCCGGCAGCAATTCCGTGATATGCGACTGTTGAACGCCGTTGCGGCCGCGAAAAATGATGATTGCCTCCGGTCCGAATTCGTAGATCACCTGCCGGCACGCACCGCAGGGAGCAGCGGGAACATCTGCCGCGGTGGTCACGCCTACCGCGCGAATCTGCACGTTTTTGGGCCCGAGCTCAGCCACGGCAGAAAATATTGCGCAGCGCTCGGCGCATACCGTCATGCCGTAAGAGGCGTTCTCTACGTTGCACCCCGAGTAGATCTTGCCGTTCTCCAGCAGCACGGCTGCGCCGACATAAAACTTGGAGTACGGGGCGTGCGCATTCTTCATCACTTTACGTGCCGCACTCAGCAGCCTTTCCTGCTCCTCGCCGGAAATGTTCACCTGCGGCATCAGAATCTTCCCTCAGTACTGCCTCTCGAACTTATCGAACTCGCCTTCTTCCTTCCATTGCACGCGCGCCTTTTCGCTGCCAGCCAGAAAATTCCCGCACCCTGCTGAGGCTTTTTGTGACGGACTGTCTCCTGCGCACGCCGCGACCCGCCGAAACTCTTGACCATCACTCCACAAACTCGCGCCCGGCAGGAAGCTGTGTTCCAGGCTGGTGCGCGCCATTCGCTTGAGTTGGGAATAGCTCAGATCGTAAGTTTCGGCAGCGCGGATATACTCACGCGTCATGTCCGACCGCGATACGCCTTCATCATCCGTGGCCAGCGCCACCGGCACTCCATATTTCAAGTACATGGGCAGAGGGTGTTCCTGCCCGCGCACATTCAAAATAACATCGTTGCTGGTGAGGCAAATCTCCGCCATCACGTTGCGGGTTGCCATCTCGCGCAGCAGGCCAATGGGATTGCGTTCGTGCATCACAGCCACTCCATGTCCAATGCGTTCCGCGTGGCCGATTTCGACCGACTCACGGATGTGAAACCGCAGCCCGTCGTCAGGCACTAGCCCGGGCGCCAGTTCGCCGGCATGCAGGCTGATGTGCACTCGCGGATAAAATTTCCGCAGCCCATCAATCATGTGCATGTGCAGGTCGAAATCCCGCATGGGGACGTGCCAATCCTCCGGCATCACCAGGTTGAAACCTACTACCCGGGGATCTGCCTGCGCCATTTCAAAGCCGGTCAATATTTGCGCAAATACCTGCTGCGGCGTAAGCCCACGCAAGACCTGATACAGATACCTCACGGTCACTCCGCATCCTGGCTCGGCATTCGGCTTACCGCAATGCAAGTCCTCTCGCATGCGCGCTTCGAATTCATCCAGATTTCTTTTTCCCGCGGCGACGACCTCTTCGAGTCCGCTTCCCAGCAGGTCTTTGCGAATGTCATCCAGGTTCTTGGTCCAGTCAAAGTCGCCGCTCAGATGCAAATTGCTACCCAACCGTATGGCTCGGCCCTGGTCGGGCGCGAACATGGTCTCGAGATATGTCAGCCGGTCATCAGCCGCTTGCGCGGCAGCCTCGGCCAGCATGTCGCCAACGTGATCGCGGGTGGCGCGATCGAACTTGAAGAACGTATCGAAAAAATGGTCGTGACCGGACTCCCGCGCCGAACTCCAGTCGCGCATCGAGTAGGCATCCACCATCTGCCGATAAAGCACGGGGTCCTCCAGCGCCGCCTTGGCCTGCGCCTTGCCTTCCTCGTCGCACCCTCCCTCGGAGAGCTGAAATGTCTTGGTGTCCACGCACAAGCCATCCTCGGCCGCCCAACGAATAAAACTTTCCGCGTAGATCGCGCCGGTGAGGTGGTTGTGCAGGTCGCCGCCTTTAGGCATCTCGCGCATGAACGCCAACAGCAGCGAAGGTTGGCGCCGAACCGACTCCAGATACCGCCCCGTCCGCTGCTCCGGAGTGGCAGTCTGCGCCGCTGAGAACGTTACGGTTACTAGCAGAAAAGCGAATAAGTATTGGGACCAGATGATTTTTTTCAGCATGATCGGGAAGCGCGCCATTCTACCTATTCCGCTGCTCTCGCGCATCAGGCAAAAGTGAGGAAGCGACTATGCGGAAGAATGGGGCCGGGAACTGAGATCCAAACTCGATTCAAATGTCTGTCCAATGCCGATTTCGCCAGATTTTCACAGCAAGCCCTTCGTCCGCACTCGTGTGTTTATCGCTCCGCCAATTGTGGAACTCTGCTTGCGAAGCGCTTCCTCCGCATCGCCCCGCCACACCGGCGCAGAGATTGCACTACTTTTCGGCACCCCCATGTGAACGCGCTGCAACCAACTACAAACATTGAACTTAAAATCTCATGTTTGTAATTGACTTAAAAAATAAGAGGAGTAAAACCATAATCGTTCTTCGACAGTTTCTGAAGTTTTTCCGGTTGGTGCGGCGTCCGGGGCTCGAGCAAGATCACTGTTGCAGCTGCAAGGCAGTAACAGAGGGTCAGCAAGGGTCTATAGCAAAGCGCTGGTCGAGACGAACAGGAAACTTTGTTGAGGGCAGGATAGAATCCCGAGGCGTTGAAGCGGTTTTCCCGGTTGGCGGTGAGCCCGGAGCCCGAGCGGAACGATCGCGCGTTGCGACCGCAAGGAAGCAGCGAGTGCAGGTCGGCAAGGGTCTAAACGCGAGCTACTGGCCGAGGAGAATGGTTTCAACATCACCTCGGGATTCTTAGTTTTTGCCTCCTTCCGCGTCCCTCTTTGATTCCCCCTCAACGCAGTTTCAGTAGCCGTTCTGGTACTGTCCTAAGCTGAATTCCCATTTGTCATCTCTTGACTGACAATGGCATCACGATTGCTCTTGACTTGGTGTGTTCTAATAAGCTCACCTCTTGCGTTTAGCATACGCCTTCGATAAATCGCAGAACGCGGATTCTAAATGCAATCCATAACTGAAAAAGGTACTTGGCTAATCCCACCTACGAAAACTCTACCTGGCACGTACTTCCCACCGCTCAATCCAGCAGTATCACATCGTCCCGTTGATATTGCCTTTGACGCCTACATTCGGGGCAGAGAACAACGGGGGATAGCCAATCTTCTTCGAGCAGCTTACGTCGCAAGTCTTCGTCTTGAGCGCCCTTTTCTAGTTCGACACTACCAAGGCACGACCTTTGCTTGCAGTATTCACAGACGATTCCGTACGTTCTTGTTTGCGACATTTACGTTCGCCTTTCATCTTAAGCAGGCACTAGACGATCTAGCCCCCAAATCTCATCAGCAATACCAGCCGCCATCGCCGGAGTAATCCGTAGGGTTGAATGAACGCGGCAGAAATTATAGTGGGCGAAGTGCAAAGCGCAAGCGGCCTTGAGATTGGTTAGCTTTTTGGAAAAGCCATTGGTGAGTCGTGTGAATCGTCTCATCTGCATCCGCATGGTTAGGTTCTGTCTTTCCACATGGGACGTGCAGATGTGGGCCGGATCGGGGTCGCCGCTGCGTATTCTGGATATCGTCTCCATGATCGGGCTTGGGGAGTAGTGCTCATGCCCATGCTGGCCGTAATCGCCATACAGCTTGATGAGCTGTGCGAAGTCCACTTCGCCGCCGAATGTGTCCTCGACGTGACGTTGGTAGAACACGAAGCCATCCGTGGTTAGCTGGATACGATTGGCAAGGCGCTCTGCTAGGTCATTAAGGAAATACCAAGTGGTTTCCTCTGTGCGCTTGCCTACCGTGAACACAGGCACCAGCTTGGTTTCCGCGTCCATCGCCACAAATACCCACTGGTCGCCCA